>MFRQ01000107.1 GCA_001784615.1 Candidatus Melainabacteria bacterium RIFOXYA2_FULL_32_9 | reverse complement strand
ATATCTTAATTTATATATTTCTTCTTATAATTATATGTAACTGGAAAAAGTTATTTATTTTAGTAATATTAAATCCATGATTATTATTTAAGGATATTATAAAATTAGTATATTGGTTAAAGAATATTTTGCAAAATGAAATTCTTGTTTTAAGTTTGTTTAATAAGTGAGCAATTGGAGATAATTGCTTTAAAAGTAGGTATTTATGCAGCTGATTTCATATTTAAACAATTGTTTAAAAAATGATAAATTAGTGAGGTGGCCAGATAACTGCATGCCATTAACGGTTTATATTGCTCCTTTTAGATGGTATAAGTCGCAGAATGAAGGATATCTATATAAGCAAATGGTTATTGATGCTTTGGATATATGGCATAAGGCATCCAGAAATAAGATTTCTTTTAAGATAGTAAATAATTTAAATGATTCTCAAATAAATTTAGACTGGAAAAGAGTTGAAAGATCATCATTGGGGCATTGTTACTTTAATTATGATGCTAAAGGAAGATTATTCTCTGCTGAAGTAAGCATCGGTCTTTCTGACGGGGTTATTCATTCACAGTATCAGGATAAAAATGAGGTTTATCATACTATACTGCACGAAATAGGTCATGCGGTTGGTTTAGATCATAGCCCGTATCCAAATGATATTATGTATGTTCCTCATCAATATGGTGTTATTTCTTTATCTGAGGGAGATAAAAAGACATTAAACTGGCTGTATAATTTCCCTTATGGAGCTACTAGTCAGGAAATTTTATCACAATATAGAGTAACAAATGATCATACATTGGATCATCTTATTTATAAGCTTGAAAACAAAGATAAGCAAGTCACTGAGAATGCTTTTAATAAAGCTTTAAATTCAGTTTCAAAAGAAGAAGCAAAAAGCCTGCATGAAGAACAGCAAATTCTTGCTGATATTGGGAAATATAACCTGTCTTTGCAAAATATCAAAGTATCATCAGACTTGCAGGAATATATAAAGAAATCCCTTATCCAGAAAGATTTAGATAAAAAGAATTAGAAATTACATTAATAAAATTTAAATTTTTATTTAAAAATAGCAATTAAAAGTTATTAGCTAACTTATAAAGTTACTAATAACTTTTAATTATTATACATTTGGAGGCTATAATGGTGAATAACATTAGATTTTCAGGCTCAAATTTAGAAAAGATACCTAATATTTCTAATTATAAACCTGCTTTTAAAGGGGATTTTACTAGCGAGTACGGGCATGATCGTCTAGCTTTAAGTACTGCTGAAAAAGATAAAATGATTCAGAGATATAATAAGCTATTAAATACATTTTCAACTACTATTCAAAATGCTATCAGGGATACTTCTCCTGAAAAATTACAAAAGCTAACAGAATCAGTATCTGAAAATGTTATAAATGATGTTTCAGAAAGATTCTCACCTGAACGAAATAAAGAAATAATTAACTCACTAGCAACTGGATCTACAAATAGAATATTAAAAGAGATTCCACGTGAGGATTTAGAACGAGTAATTATGGCTACAATACGAGGAGGCGTTGACTCAATTCCAGATAAAGAATTAGGTAGCATTACAAAAGTTCTTCTTAAAGGTGTTTTGGACGATACAAAAAAGGAGTTAACTACTCAGGAGTTAGAAGGCCTAATAAGTTCAATAAGATATGGTGGTCAAAAAGGTGTACAAAAAGCAATTTTGAAAGATCCAGGAATATTACCCAGTATGATTGGTAGCCTATTTAAAGGTATTTTGGGATCAATTTTAGGCACAAATAATACTTAAGATCTTATATATGAAGAGAGATCCGAGATTACTACAGTAATCTCGGATCTCTCTTTGTTAGGATATTTATGAGTTGGATTTCACACCAAGAATTGCATTTAAGTCGTTTTCAACAGTTGTAGTTGGCATAATATTGAAATTTTCTACCAATACATTCAACACGTTTGGTGTTATAAAAGCTGGTAAGGTTGGACCAAGACGAATATTTTTAATACCGAGATGTAATAAAGTTAAAAGTATTACTACAGCTTTTTGCTCGTACCACGATAAAATCATTGATAATGGTAAGCTGTTTACATCAGTATCAAATGCTTTAGCTAACGTAACTGCAATTTGAATAGCAGAATAAGCATCATTACACTGGCCAATGTCTAATAAACGAGGAATTCCACCAATATCACCAAATTCAAGTTTATTAAATCTATATTTACCACAAGCTAATGTGAGGATTACTGCATCTTTTGGGACAGCTTGAGCTAAGTCTGTATAGTAATTACGTCCACTTTTAGCTCCGTCACATCCTCCAATTAAGAAAAAGTGCTTAATATCTCCATTTTTAACAGCTTCAACAACTTTATCTGCTACACCCAAAACTGCATTATGACCAAATCCAACCATAATTTTTTTGTCTGGACCATCTTCTTTAAATCCTTCTGAATTCAGAGCAGCTTCAATTATAGGGGCAAAATTGCTGTCAGAAATGTGAGTTACTCCTGGCCATGCCACAAGACCACTGGTAAAGATCCTGCCTCTATAAGTTTCTCTTGGTTTTTGAATACAGTTTGTTGTCATAAGAATTGCACCTGGAAATTCATCAAATTCTTTTTGCTGATCTTGCCAAGCACCACCATAGTTTCCTACGAGGTGTTTGTATTTTTTTAGTTCAGGATAAGCATTTGCAGGTAGCATTTCTCCATGGGTATAAATATTTACTCCCAAACCTTCTGTTTGTCTTAATAGTTCAGCTAAATCTCTTAAATCATGCCCTGATATTAGAATAGCTTTTCCTTTAATGGGTTCAGTTCTTACAGCGGTTGGTTCAGGATGCCCATAAGTTCCTGTATTGGCAGCATCAAGTAATCCCATTATCTTAAGGTTAACTTCGCCGCATTTTAGGTTCATTGCCACTAATTCATCTAAGGTAGGGTCTTCTTGTGTTAGGAAATTTAAAGCTTCATGGAAGAATCCATATACTTCATCATCTTCACGTCCAAGAATCATTGCATGGTCTGCGTAAGCTGCAGCTCCTTTAAGCCCATAAGTAAGAATTTCCTGAAGGCTGATTACATCTTCACCAAGTTTCTCCAACCTTTTTTTAATAGTTGTTTCTTGTCCTTGTTGAATAAGTCCATTTAAATCTTCAACTGGTGTCCATTTTGCTGGGCCTATAAGTATCTCTGGAATATTAGCTGACTCTTCATAAAGTTTTTTCGCTCTATTTTTTAATTCTCCTAGTTTTAGAATTATTTTTTGTAGACGAGCAGGGTCAAAATTTACATTGGTAACAGTCGTAAATAAGCCTTCAACTGTTGCAACATCAATGTCATGGTCTTTTATACCAATTTCTCTTAATCGATGTGCATACATAGCTAATCCTTTAAGGGCATAGATTGTGAGATCTTGTAGTGATGCTGTTACTGGATCCTTGCCACAAATTCCTTGTATAGAGCAAGCTTTTCCCTGAGCAGTTTGTTCGCATTGATAGCAAAACATGTTCATAATTCTTTTCTCCTTTTCTTGCATACTAAATAATTTTTTTAAAAAATTCACAAAAAATATCTCCTATACCAATTGATACAGATTATTCAACAGGCTAATTAATTTTGATATTGCTTTTTTTAGATTTTATTTAGAAAAAAGATTTCTGAGTTCAGATAACTTTTTTTGTTCCATGTAATCTTTTACTTGCTTATTTATCTTGTCTAATAAACCGCCAAATATAATGCAGTTATCTCCACCACCGCAGATAGGTTCATTTAGTAAACAATCAGACATTTCCAATGTGCCTTCTATTGCTTCATAGATTTCAAGTAGTGTAATATTTTCACTACTTTTAGCTAAACTAAAGCCGCCTTTAGGTCCACGAATGGACTCAACTAATCCGACTTTTACTAGCCTTTGAAGAACTTTTGCCAAGTGATTTTCTGAAATAGTAAAAGTCGATGCAATTTCTTTTGTAGAAACCAATCTATTAGTACTGATTGATAGAAAATACATTGTATGCAGTGCTAAGGTGGCTGCTTCTGATATTTTGATAACGCCTTGCATATTTATAAATTCCTCATTATGTTGTATTAATATTGTTTACTGGATTCTGGTACCAGTATACCAGAATATAGATAAAAGTCAATTAACTTGCTCGATAAGTGTAAAATATTGTTTATAACTCAAGTTGCTACATACATAAATTTATGCTTTAAGATTGTCACGCAAATATGATTATTCCTTAAGGTCAAGATTTATGGCTCGCAATGACGTTCACAATTATTTAAGTAGCAACTCGAGTTGTTTATACTAAATAATTTCTCCTGAAATTGAGATTGTATAGTCTTTAATAACTATGGTTTTTTGCGCAAGTTCAAGCGCTTTTTTGATAATTATTTCAATTCCTGAGCAACAAGGTACTTCCATATGTACAATTGTGACTGACTGAATGTCTTGATTTTTGAATATGTCAGCAAGTTTTTCTACATATTGATCTATAGTTTTATCTAATTTGGGGCAGAACATTATAAGAACTTTGTCTTTTAAGAAACGCTGATGAAAGTTTGCATACGCAAACGGTGTACAATCAGCTGCAATTACTAGATTTGCATTTTTTAGGTATGGAGCATTTGAATTTAATAATTGCAGTTGGATTGGCCAATTATTTAGTTCTGAAGATAGTTTAACGTTAGATATTTCGTGATCAGTTTTTCTTTCTATGGTTTTTGTCATTGTACCAGGGCATCCACATGCCAATTTGGGTTGCTTTTCTTCGTATTCAGGAATATCCATATCTTTCTCCTTTAAGAAATTTATTGCTTGATTTAAAAACTCTACTTGATTATGGTCTTTGAGGTGTTTTAAATGTGCTTTTATTACGTTTGGTCCACCTTGTATTACATTTTCCATAACTTTATATTCATCATATTCTTCAGCTTCTCTTTCTTCTACAGTCATAGCTCCAAACGGGCATTCTTTTATGCAAGCACCGAGACCGTCACAGAAAAGATCGCTTACTAATCTTGCTTTACCATCTATAATTTGCAGAGCGCCTTCGGGGCAGCCTGGAATACAATGCCCGCAGCCTGTGCATTTTTCTTCATCAACCTTTATAATACTTCTTTTCATAATTAATTCTCCTTACTTATCAGTCTTTCAATTGAATTCCATTGATCTTTAGCCTGTTGAGTTATGTCAAATTCGAAATTATTCAATCTCCATCTGGTTACAAGTAGACGAAGTGTTCCCACAATTATTGGAGCTATATGTTCTTTTGGAATATCAGACCTGATTTCATTGTTTTTTTGAGCTTCTTCAATTATTTTGTGAATAATAACGTGATGAGTTTTCATAATAGAGGTTACTTTTTCACTCAATCTTTTATCGTTTTGAAAAATTTCTTCTGAAAATATGACTTTAGCTAATTCCGGCCTTTCTGCAAATTCCTGGCATCTTTCGATGAATATTGCTTTAAGTTTTTTTATATTAGATAGTTTTGATTCATATATTCTGTTAAAACCTAAGTTTGTACTATCCTGAAAATAGTCTAAGATTCCTAACAGAATATCAAGCTTGCTTTTATAGTGTCTATAAATAGCTGGCTCTGATATGCCAAGTTTTTCAGACAAGTGTTTTATAGTTAGATTTTGAATACCCGATTCTGCTATTAATTTTATCGATACGTTAATTATTTCATTTTGTCTTTTTGTTAAGTTTTGCATATATTTTTTTCCAAGTTAGTTAGTGCTCACTAACTAGTATAACAAACTTGAAAATTTTGTCAATCTCATAAAATTTGTTTAAATTTCCTAATTTAACTTCATTTTTACAGAAGAATTAATCCTCAGACCTCTTATATCAGGATTATTAATAAGTAGATTAGTTATTTTAGTTATAAGTCTAATGAAATTTATCAATATTTAGTAAGAAAATTAATGTGTTTATTTATTAATAAGTTTGAGGACATGAATAAACTTGTAATTTTATATATATCTTTTGCTATTTTAGTTTTGATTACAGGTATTATTACCTTTACTATTCCTGCTAATTTATTTGAGATTTTTTCGTTTAATATTTTTTTCCATAGAGTTTTTGAAGCAATAATAGCTTTATTGGCTTTTTTTGTTTTTTTGAGTGGTAATCAAATATATTCGAGAACTCCTGATAGAAGAATTGCAGTTATTAGCGGTGGGTTTTTAGCGGGAAGCATACTTAAAGTTTTTCATATTTTATCTTCATTTGAATTTCCATATGATGTTTTAACAGCTGAAAATTTTGCTGCTAATCCTGAAATCATTTATCTTTTGATTGGCGATTTGATCTTTGCAATTGCAATATTTATGTCTACATTTTATTCAAGAGATACTTCAGGAAAACCCGATCCACTTTTTAGAAGAAAAGTTTATACAGGCTTTCTTGTATTTGCGCTCTTAATTATATTACTGGACATTATATTAAGACCCATTCTGCTTATTTTAGTGCAGGAATATACGTATAAATTTATACTTATTGATGCTTCTTTAGAGACAGCTATTAGGGCACTTTACCTCTTATCAGCGTTTATATATGCAGATATAAGATTAACTTCTAAAAGTACTATTGCTTCAACATTCATTGTTGCTTTATTTGTACTTGGCTTGACGACATTATATGGTATTTATGGGCATGCTGCACAATTAATAGGTTTTTTGCTTCTTGTAATTGGAATCAAAGAAATTCCTTTAGAGTCTGCTTATATTAGCTTTAGGCAGAGATTCTCAGCATATTTATCTTTATTTTTGATCGTATCTTATTTATTTTTTGTTACTTTAACGTCTGTAGTGTTTAATATTAGGTTCCCTGCTTTTGCACCGTATATTTTTATAGAGTTTTTTATAATTGCAATTATTGTTCAATATATCTTGTCTAATAGGTTTATAGATCCAATTAATAACCTTATTCAGGGAGTAGAAGAATTTAAGCTTGGTGAAGAACCTGAAAAGATTCCTGTAAGTACGCAAGATGAAATTGGAATGTTGACTGCAAGAATCAATGATATTATTGAGCTAAATTGGGAATATACACAGGAATTACTGTCAAAACAGGAGCAGGATAGGATTCGTTTATCTATAGTTAACAAGTTAAGAAGTGCTTTAAGTGCTGATGAAGTATTAAATGGTGTAGTTAACATAATTGGGGACACATTTAAGCCTGAAGAAGTAATCATATTAAATCTTGATAATAAAACAGGTGATTTATATCCAACTCAATATGAATATAGAAGTGGACCTGATATCCCGTCACTAACTAAGTATGACTTTTCAAGACAGCAAGGATTAGAGCAAATCTACAGTAATATTGAAAAAAAAGAATTAATAGCAGTTTCTGACTTTGAACAAGAGAATATTGATGAATATACGACGAGTTTCTTTAAGAAAATGGAGATAAAATCATTTTTAATATTACCAATGAGCTATAAAAATGAGATTTTAAGCTGCCTAATGCTTTGTTATTTTAGTAAATCTCATTATTGGTCGAAAAGTACGATTAACTTAATAAAGTCTCTTGAATCTCAGATTTCAACTGTCATTTATCAAGCAAGACTTTATACTTCTACAAATGATATTGCAAAAAGAGAGTATACACTAAGAAGAATTATTAATCTCGTATTAACCTCACTTGATATTAACGATGTTTTTGAGGTAGTAACAAGAGAAGTAGGTTTGCTGCTTAACCTGGATAACTGTGTACTAAGATTATATAATCCACAGACAGGAAAACTTGAGCCCGGGCAGCGTGAATATAGAGCTGATATTACTATTCCATCTACTTTAAAGGTTCAATATCCTGAAGAGGTAAATCAGCTTATAAAACATGTTCTTTTTGAGGAAATGAGACCAATAATCATTGATGATGTTGATGCATCAAATCTTGGTGCGGAATCTAAAGAATTTGCAAGAAACTATGAACTTAAGTCAGCAATAGCATTACCTATTTTGCATAATGAAGAGCCTCTTGCAGTATTACTTGCTGTGCAGACTAAATATAAAAGAAAGTGGACTGAAGAGGATGTTAATACTTTGATTCCTATAGTGGATCAAATTGCTATTGCTATATATCAATCTCAATTATTTACTTCAACAAAAATGCTTGCCCAGAGAGAGCAACTTCTACGGGAAATTATGGTTACATCTATAAGATCATTAAGTACAAAAGAAGCAATAAAATCGATAGTTACACAAACTGGCGAATTATTTAAGGCTGATAGGTGCTTCTTTATTGGATATAATGCTAAAACACAAGAGTATTTACCAGTAGAAAGTTATGGATCTTATATTTCGTCTTTAATATTTAAAGACGTAGGTGGTTTACATGTTACTAGAGAACAAATGAGCCTTTTTACAAAAATTGTAATTGATCAACAACGTGTTTTAGCTGTAAATGACTCCAGAACTCTTGAAGTACCTGATGAGACAAAATATATAATAGAAAAATATGCAGTAAAATCTTTTATAGTTGCACCTATGTTCTATAGAGATATTCCTTTAGGACTACTCATTGTTGATTATGTTAACAGTTACAAACAGTTTAATCAGAATGATATTGATCTTATGTCAGCTGTAGCAAATCAGTCATCTATAGTTGTTTATCAAGCTCAGTTATATGACCAAATTCAGGAAACTAGTGATAGAGAAAGATTATTAAGAACTATAATTAATGAGGTATTAACAAGCACTAGCCTAAAGGAAGCCGTTCAAAGTATTACTTTCGAAGTAGGAATTTTATTTGATGTAGATAGGGTTGCCATTAGATTTTATGATGAAACATTTAGAGTTTTTTCTGAGGTTGTTGGGGAATATAAAAGGGATGAGAGTGTACCATCAGCAATAGGAATGGGGTCTTACCCAAAAGAAGTAGATGAATATTTGGCAACAGAGCTTTTTGATAAGAAAAATACTCTAATAGTTAATGATATTAATGATCCTAAATATCCTGAGCCATTAAGAGAAGAGTATAAGAGGCTTGGAGTCATATCCACTATAGCTGTACCCGTTTTTTATCAGAATAATTCAATTGCCGTATTAGTTATAACTAATACAACCCCTAAAAAAGCCTGGGAAAAAGAGGATATTGATATTTTAAATCCAATAGTTCAGCAAATTTCTATAGGTATAAATTTATTCAGATTAAATGAGAGGCTAAAAAAATCACTTGATAATGAAAGAATAGTACGAGAAATGATAATTGAGGTTAGGAAGCTTGAGACTCATGATCAAATATATGATTATTTATTAACTAAATTAGCACCAACATTTAACGTTGATAGAAGCCTGCACTTACATGAGGATGACAAGGCTAATTTATATATTCAAAATGAGTATATAGCTGATAAAGAGCGTTATAAATCATTATATAAGCAAACTCTTTTATGTGCAGAGTGTATTAATGAAATCAGACCTGTTCCGGAACAGGCCATACCTATAAATAATGTGGATGAGGAAATTCGGGATATCGAATTTAGAGAATATTTAAAGTCAAATGAAATCCAGGCATTATTGTTATATCCGACTTCAAGAAGAGTATTTGAGGCTGAACATGAAGAAATTACCGGAATTACACTAATTACCTCTTCCAGCCCTAGAAAGTGGACATCAGATGAAGTCGATCTATTTAAATTAATGATTGATGCTGCATCTATTGTCTTTTTTGAAGCTTCTCAACGACAGGAACTCGATGAAACCAGGAGAACATTTATTGCAACTTTGACTCACGACTTGAAAAGTCCTATTATTGCAGAGCAAAAGGCAATTGAGTTTATGACCTCAAGAGATCCAGTTTCACCGCTAAAAGATTATATAGAATATCTGGAAGATATTTATAACACTAATGAAGAACTGCTAAGGATAGTGAATAATATGCTTTCTGTATATCAATATGAGTCAGGAATGATTGTGTTGAATATTCAACCTGGTAATGTAAAAAATGTAATTGAAGAAGCTATAAGATCTTTAAAATACCTCGCAAGGGCCGAAGAATCAAATATCATTGTAGATATTGAGCCTGATTTACCTCTGGTTATGATGGATAGAACTGAAATTAACAGGGTTTTAGTCAATCTTATAAGCAATGCAATTAAGCATAATAAAAAAGGAACACAAATAACTATAGCAGCTAAGAAAATAAATAATGAAGTTCAAGTTTCAGTAAAAGACAATGGGCGTGGTGTTTCTGAGGTTGAGAAACCTAAAATATTTCAAAGATATCCGACAACTAAAAGAGAAGTTGGAACAGGCCTTGGTCTGTATTTATCCAAGCAAATTGTTGAATTACATAATGGTAGAATATGGTTTGAATCCGAAATAAATAAAGGTACAACCTTTTACTTTACCTTACCTGTTGCTTAAATATTTTGAGCAAAAAATAAACCAATACATTTCTGTATTGGTATTAGTGTAGTATTAAAATTATTTGCTACATTAATAATAATTAATTTTTATGTTTCTTACATCTGCTTTTAAGGTATTAATTTGGTTATTATTAAGTTAAAACGTTAAATTTTATAATCATATTATTTAGCCTAAATATGCTATTATTATTTGTTGAATAATAAATTTCCAGAATTAATCTTAAAAATAAAACTCCTGAATTCAGGAGTTTTATTTTTATTTAACGAAGTTATTAAGATTTCTTACTCATTATCATTTTCTGCTGCTTCTCTTATCGCCATACCACCTGCTAATGTTTTACTTTTAGGAAGTAGTTTGGATATTGCTGAAAGTATTCCATTTTCCATTCCATTGTTTGTAGGATCAGCTATTTTAGGTGTAGCATCACCTGTTGTTCCTGATGCAACGGACATTTGTCCAATATCTCTTGTTACTATTGTTTTCAGAGTATTTGGATCTTCTAATGCTTTAAACAGTGAAGCAACAGCATTTTTTATATTTGTAGGTTTAATACATTCAATTGTAGAACCTACTAAGCCTTTCCCTTCTACATTAAGTCCTGCATTTTTTGCAATAGGTTTGGCTACATACGCTGAAGCTAGAGTGATACCAGTGCCTTCTCCTATGGTGTAAAATGCTTTTTCTTTTTGTGCCGGGTCTTTCTCTTTAATTACATCACGCAACCCTGTAGCTGTTCTTATTGCGCCAATACCAAGTCCAGTAGCTACTAACAATCCACCTACTTTGGGAATTTTTTTCAGTAAGTAATTGCCAATTGCTATTGCACCTGCACCTTTTAAGAAGTTTTCAGGACTAGAAAACATTGATGTTATTGGTGAAATAACACCTTTTCCAAAATTTGTTGCAGCTTCAGTTAGATCAAGTTTTCTAACTGGCTTTGATTCTTCTTTTTTAGCTTTATTATCTTGTGATGATGCTTCAACTTCATTTTCATCTTGAGAATTTGTTATATTTAGAGTGTCTTCAGATTCGTCTTCACCTTTAAAATTAATTGGCGGATTAAAACGTACATTGCCCTGATCTTTAGGCAAAATTGCTTGTGGTGTTCCTATTTTTTGTAGGGTAGTCATTTAACACTCTCCTTATTTAAACTTTGATCTGATGATTAAAAACTTATAAAGCCAAAAAGTTGTTATTTTTTACTTGAATTGTTACAAAATATTAATAAATTTTGTTATATATAGGAATTTTTAAATAACAGAGTTTATTTTTTTCAGGTCGATTATAATATAAAAATGTGAATAGTGTAAGAAAAAGTTTTTTAGTGCTTAATATGTTTAAAAAAGGTGATTTATTCGAGATTAATATTGAAACCCTTGCTTATGGCGGGGAGGGAATAGGTAGGCTGAATGGCATAACAGTTTTTGTTCCTGATTCTGTTCCTGGTGATTATCTTAAAATTGAGATTGTCTCTGTAAAGAAGAATTATGCTCGAGGAATAATTCAGGAAATTATCAAGCCTTCTGAGTATCGTATAAGTCCTGTATGCTCTTTGGCTAAAGTTTGTGGTGGATGCCAGTGGTTACATATAGACTATAAGGAGCAATTAAGAGCTAAGAAAAAGATTGTTGAAGAAAGTCTGAAAAAAATTGCGAATATCGATATTCCTGTTCATGATGTTATTTCAAGTGACTGTAATCTCGAATATCGTTGTAAAATTCAGTTTCCAGTTCAGCAAACTAAAGTTTCAAAGAGAATTTTAGCTGGATATTATAAAAAAGGCACTCATGAAATAGTAAATATTAAATTTTGCCCTATACAACCTGAAATCATCAATCAAATTACACAGTTTACAAGGGAAAAAGCTCAAGAATTAAATCTAACTGCATATAATGAGAAAACCGGGAAAGGCTTAATCAGGCATTTGGTGTATAGATATAGCCAATCCCATAAGAATTTGCTATTGATAGTAGTGATAAATTCTCTTGATATACCTGATAAACTAAAACAGCTTTGCAAAAGTGTACAGGATAATTTTAAAGAAATTGCCGGAGTGCTGGTTAATTTTAATACATCTGGAACAAATATCATTATGTCTTACAAAACAGAGCTTGCTTGTGGCAGGGATTATATAGAAGAAAATCTTGAAGGGAAAAAATTTAAGATCTCAGCGGGTAGCTTTTTTCAGGTAAATCCAGCTGCTGCGGTTAAGATATTTAATGAAGTTCATAAAATTATAAAGAAAAGGGTAGAAAATCCAACAATACTTGATGTATATGCGGGAGTTGGTACTTTTTCCATATGGCTAAAAGATTTGGCTGCAAAAATCACTGCAATTGAAGAAAATTCAAATGCAGTCAGCGATGTCAGGGAAAATATTAAGTTAAATAAGTCAGAAAATGATGCTGATATAGATATTCTTGAAGGTAACGCAGACCGTGTCTTGCAGGATTTAATAGAGCAAACTAGTAATTTTGATGTAACTATACTGGATCCTCCAAGAAAAGGCTGCTCTGATGTTGCTATTGATGCTGTAGCAAGATTAACCAATAAGTTTATTATATATGTAAGTTGTAATCCAACCACCTTAGCTAGGGATATCAAACTATTAATGAAAAGCGGTTTTATTCCCGAGTATGCCCAACCGATTGATATGTTTTGTCATACTTACCATATAGAATCAATTGTTGTATTAAAACGAGAATAAAGCTTGGTGATAATATCAACCAACTTAAGTTAACGCTTGGTGTCTTTATAGCTGATAAACTTAGCTTAAAGTTATTAATTAACGTTGGAGTCCCACTTAAAGCTTTATTTAGAATTTTATAATTTTATCTTTCATTAGTCTGAAATGAGAGATTTATGTTGCTTAGATTTGGGGGCTTTTGTATTGACTAATGTTTAAACTGGTTTCAGGTAAAAAAGAAATTAATCTGGATAAAATTAAAATTAAATATGATAAAGACATATCGTCAGAACTCATTCAGGATTTATATATATCTATAGGTTGGCAGTACAGGGACATTCAGGATATAAAAAATTCTTTAAACAATAGTGTATTAGTTGTTACTGCTTGGGATGAAGAAACGTTAATCGGAATTGCGAGGGCAACTGGCGATGGTGTTTTTAATGTTACAATATGGGATGTTGCAGTTAAACCCATATACCAGAAGCAAGGTGTTGGAAAGTTAATTCTAAAATCCATGCTGACTAAACTTGACGATTGTGATATATCTTTAATTACTTTATATGCTGAGTGGGCAAAAAAAGATTTTTATAGTAAATTGGGTTTTGAAACTAATTTTAATAAAGTAGTTGGAATGTATAGATATAAAAATGGAAGATTTAGAGATAAAGAAAAACAGGAGGAATGAATGAAAGTTTTACTTACAAAGGACGTACAATCTCTGGGTGAGTCAGGAGATATAGTAGATGTAGCAGATGGTTATGCTAGAAATTACCTTTTACCAAAAAAATTAGCAGAAGCTGCAACTGAGGGCGCTCTAAAAAATAGAGAGCAAAACATAGCTAGAATTAAAGCTAAAGCTGAAAAACTTCACCAAGAAGCTTTAGAGCAAGCTGAAAAAATTAAAGCTCTTGGTCAAATTGATATTCATGCTAAAGCTGGTGAGAATGGTAAATTATTTGGTGCAATAACTACACGCAGATTGGCTGATGAAATCAAGGAAAAATCAGGAATAGAAGTTGATAGAAGAAATATTTCATTAAATAATCCAATAAACCATGTTGGTGAATACAAAATGGTTGTGAAATTAACTTCTAAAGTATCAGTAAACATATCTGTTGTTGTTGCTGCTTCAGAAATTATTAGAGAAGAAGCTTAATAACATTTAGGCTTAATAATAAAGTAACGAAACACCTAATTTAGGTGTTTCGTTACTTTTAGAAGTTATCATATTACTTGTATTGAAACAGTTTTTAGCTAATTATTTAACAGCATCAAACATTTTGAACATAGGCAGATACATGCCAACAATTACAGCGCCGACCATGCCACCTAGAAACACCATCATTATTGGTTCTAGAAGGGATGTTAAAGCTTCAACTGCTGCTTCTACTTCTGAGTCGTAAAAATCTGCGATTTTAGATAACATTGAGTCTAATTCTCCGGTTTCTTCACCAACAGCAATCATAGAAACTACCATTGGAGGGAAAACCTTGGATCTTTCTAGAGGTGCATTTATTGTGCCACCCTGTTTTACCTCTTCATATACTTCTCTGACAACTCTTGATAAAACTGCGTTTCCTGATGCTTCTTCAACTATTTCCAGCGATGTCAATATAGGTACACCACTTTTAATTAATGTTCCTAAGGTTCTTGTAAACCTTGCAACGGCTACTTTTTGTATTAGAACACCAAATACAGGCAATTTTAGGCTTATTTTATCTATGATATATCTGCCTTTCTCAATAGAGTACATTTTCTTAAATCCGTATGCTGAGCAGCCAATTAAGAAAATGATTAGCAGAAGCCATGGTGATCTTAAAACATTGCTTATATGGATTAACGTTTGTGTATAAGCAGGTAATTCACTTCCTAAACGCTCAAATATTTCTGAAAATTTAGGAAGAATAACTGTAAGCATAACAAAGAATATTATAGTAGCAAGAATAGTAACCACAGTCGGATAAGTCATTGCTGATTTTACTTTATTAGTAAGTTTTGCTCTGTCTTCCAGAAATTTAGCAAGTCGGTTTAGGACATCATCAAGTACACCACCAGTTTCACCTGCTTTTATCATATTGATAAATAAGTTGTCAAACACTTTTGGATGTTTTGCAAATGAATCTGACAGGTTTATTCCTCTTTCTACTTGATTTTTTATATCTTTTAAAATTGATGAAAATTTTGGATTTTCTGCCTGTTCAGCCAGAATTGTAAGAGTTTTCATCATAGCTACACCGGAATTAACCAGAACAGAAAATTGCCTGCAAAATACAACAAGGTCTTTTAATCCTACGCCAGTTAACCCTGCAAGCAGTCCATCAAGTTCAAAATCAAGGAAGTTTTTTGTTTTTACATCTGCATTTGAAATCTCAATTACCCAGAGTCCTTTTTCTGCTAATTGATTTCTTGCCAAGGTTTCATTTTCAGATATTATTGTATTTTTATGTAATGTTCCCTGTCCATCTCTTGCTTTATACTGAAACTGAGGCATAAGTTACTCCTTGTTTATTTAATCTTAGGAAGTATTAATTGTAAAATTAACCTAAAATTAGTAAGTGATTACTAACATTAGGCTATCAATCTTACATTGTGGGGGCAAAACCACCAATCATACGTTTAAAATCTTCAGGCCTGCTTGTTTTAGCTATAGCATCTTCTTGAGTGATAAGGTTCTTTTGATACAGTTCTTTAAGAGATGACTCAAGAGTTTGCATTTTATGCATTCCACCAGTTTGAATTGCAGAGTATATCTGAGCAGTTTTGCCTTCTCTAATTAAGTTTGCAATAGCAGGTGTGACAACCATAATTTCTTGAGCAAGTGCTCTACCCTTTTTCTGGCCATCTGGCTGAACTTTTGGGATAAGTGTTTGGCTGAATACTGCAATTAAACTGTTAGATAGCTGAATTCTAATTTGTTGTTGCTGTTCAGCAGAAAACACGTCAACTATACGGTCAACAGTTTGACTTGCAGATGATGTGTGTAATGTTCCCATTACAAGGTGACCTGTTTCAGCTGCTGTTAATGCTAGCTGTATAGTTTCAAGGTCTCTCATCTCACCAACCAGGATTATATCCGGATCTTCACGAAGAGCAGCTCTTAATGCGTTATTAAAACTTCTTGTATCTTCTCCTAACTCTCTTTGGTGGACAACGCTTCTTTTTGAATTGTGAATATATTCTATTGGGTCTTCAATTGTAATAATATGCTCTGTTTTATTGCTGTTAATGAAGTCTATCATTGCAGCCAGTGTAGTAGATTTACCGCTACCTGTAGGTCCGGTTACTAGTATTAAACCTCTGGGGCGTTCTGCTACTTCTCTGATTATGCTTGGTAGACCTAATTCATTGAAAGATGGTGGTTGAGTAGGGATAGAACGAAGAGCCGCACCATAACTACCTCTTTCTTTATAAACGTTAACCCTGAATCGTCCAATATCCTGAACTCCATAACTGCAATCCAGTTCCCAGTTTTGCTCCAAAGTTCTTCTTTGTTCGTTTGTTAACATGCTAAAAATTAGCCCATTAACATCTTCTTTTGTGAGTGGAGGATGATCGGTTCTAATTAATTTGCCGTCTATTCTTATGATGGGAGGTAATCCAACTGAAATATGTAAGTCACTCCCACCTTTTTGAAATACAACCTTAAGCAGATCATCTAATGACATAAATTTATTCCTCAACATTAATTATACATTGTTATTGGAAATAGGCTGACAACACCAAGGACATTCGTGCATTTCTAATGATACTTCACCATCGCAATTGTTACAAGTAGTATCGGCTTTATGATCTAATAATTTTAAACCGCATTTTGCGCAAGATATCCATCCTTCTTGTATAATAACTTTGCAGCGTGGACAAATCTTTTTGAGTTCGTATTGACAGAATGGACATTTATAAAATTCATCTCCGATAGGTCTTCCACATCCAGGACAAACCGAGGACATGCAATCTGAGGATAGTGTAACTCTGATTACTTCCTCTAAAGTAGTTAATCCTTCTCTTGCAAGTTCAAAACTATATTCAAGTAAGGTTTTCATTCCTGATTGTTGGGCAGCAAATTTTATTATTGAAGTATTGGCATCTTTTGCAATTAAATCTTTTATTTCATCATTAATTTTCATGACTTCATAAGCCCCGATACGGCCTTTATATCCAGTACCGTTACATTTTTCACAGCCAATACCATGATAATATGTTTTATTTTCAAGCATTCCTACTCCCAGATAGTCAAGGATTTGCTTATCCGGTGTATATGCTTCTTTACAGTGTGGGCATAGTTTTCTCAAAAGCCTTTGGGCGATTATCCCAATTATTGTGCTTGATACCAGGAATGGTTCTATTCCCATTTCCTGAAGTCGAATAATTGAGCTTGGTGCATCATTTGTGTGCAGTGTTGTAAATACCAGGTGGCCTGTAAGTGCTGCCTCTACAGCTATTTTGGCTGTTTCTTTGTCTCTGGTTTCACCGACTAGCATTATATCTGGATCTTGTCTTAAAAACGCTTTTAATATTTTTGCAAAATCCATACCAATTGATTTATTAACTTCAGACTGAGTTATTCCTTCAAGATCGTATTCTATAGGGTCTTCAGCTGTAGATATATTTACTTCAGGAGTATTTCTTTCACTTAAAGCACTATACAATGTAGTTGTTTTACCGCTACCGGTTGGGCCTGTTACGAAGATTATTCCAAACGGTTTGCTTATCATTTCGTGAACAATTTTTAAGGTTTCCTGGTTTGTAATGAGCTGATCCAATCCAAAAGATATATTTGATTTATCTAAAATTCTCATTACAATTTTTTCACCAAATTTGCTTGGTAATGTTGATACACGAAAATCAATAAATTTATTTACTATTTTGACACGAATTCTGCCATCTTGTGGCAGTCTTCGCTCTGATATATCAAGTTCTGACATAATTTTATATCGTGAAATAAGTGCATTTTGAATCTTTTTAGGTAATTTTTTGTAAATACTTAAAACCCCATCTTGTCTAAATCTGACAAAAAGATCTTTCTCCTGAGGTTCTACGTGTATGTCACTTACGCCTCTTCTTATTGCTATTCCTAATATGCTGTTTGCTAACTGAATAATAGGTGCCTCTTGTGCAGAATCTGTTAAATCTGCAATATCAAGATCATCAATTCTGGATTCTACCAGATCAATTCCTAATGATGTAAGCAGTTCATCAGTGCTTTGTTCTATAATCTCAGGAATTTCTTCTTTTTTAGGAAATTGGTTTTCTATAAATTTATTGAAATCATCTTCAAGAATTACGGTTTTTTTGATCTTTAAATCTTTAATTTCACTTAATCTATATTTAATTTCTTTTTCTGCTGCCAGATTATCAGGGTCGACCATAGCAAATGTAAATAAATTTTCGCTTCTTTTTATCGGAATAATTTTGTTATTAATAATTAATTCTTCAGGAAACGTATTAAGTAGCTCTTGATCGATTTCTATTTCGTGTAATTGTAAGAAATTTACTCCATATTGAAGTTCAAGAGCAGTTTTAAGCTGATCATAAAGATTTTCCTTAGAAACAAATCCAAGATCGCAAATTGCTTCTAAAAGTGACTTTCTTGCTCTATCTTTTTCTATAATTGCTTTTTTTAGCTGATCTGAGGTTAGAATAGCTGTTTCCAGCAAAAGATCATTTAGATTATTTTTTATCATAAACTGTATTTATTCCCTACTTAATTAACCCTTCTATTTTAATAATTTTTTCTGATGTTGTTATAGGTCCTTCAAGTGTACTTGATAGTGATGCAATTGCATCATTGTATTTTTTTATAGTTATTATTTTTTCACTGGCAAATATTATCATTTTATTTAATTTTGCTGGTTGAATGTTGGAAATGAATACTTTTAGGTTTTCAAATATAGCGGAAGTAATTGATGCCATCTTTTGAGGGTTTTCAGAGTTAATAGATCCTATTAGATTACCGTCTTTATCAGTAATCGCAGCTTCTGTTATGCCTTTTATATTTTTTATAACTGATAAATCTTGATTTGAAAAAACATTTTGTTCAATTGTATCTCTTAATAATGAATGATTAATTGGTTCAAACTCTTTATTACAATTGAAATAGAAAATAAAGTTCTCTACTTTTATTAATATATGAATATCTACTTGAGTTTCAAAAAATATCTTTAAAGGTTGTCCTATATTTAGTCGGGATAAATAATTCTGTGAGGTCATAAAGGCACCTGATGCCAGTGCCCCTATAGTTTGTTCTGCTCTGTTATCATTGATAAGGCTAGCAATAGTGAAACCTGCTTTATTTGATATAGTTGAATTCTTAATTTGAGGAAATTCTTTCTCTATTTGTGTAAGGATTTCTTTTAATTTTTCTCCTAGTTCTTTTGGAATTATATTTGCATTATCAGTTTCATTTTCAGATTGTGAAAATTCATTTAATTCAATAATATTTTCAATATCTTTATAATTAACCAGTAATTTTCCTATAGATGATATGTGAGCTGATGTTTCCCCTACTTTTTTAGGAGCTGCTTTCTCAACCAAACGTACATTTTCAGGAATGAACTGGTCTTGATTCTCAAATATGGACGTATTATACATATTTTGAGAAATATTTTTATCTTTGTATCCTGTTGTATTTTTTTCCAAACTTATTTCAGGAAGATTTCCCAAATTATTATCAAGAGATTGTTCTGTACATTTATTATTAAAGGTGTTATTAGTTGAATTTGTAATGATAGCATCTTCGAGAAATGATTCTTCAGTTGATATTTCATTGTTTTTATCAGAAGAATCATCATTAAATGTCTGTTCATCGGATTTTTTAGCAGTATAAGACGTTAACTCAGCATTTTGAAGAGCATTTTTTATACTGATAATTTCAGTCTCATTTTCTTTTGAGTTATTCTCTTGAATATTTATGGGTGATTCATTTGTTATCGCTGGGATATATTTCTTATTAACTTTATTTTCTTCAAGTTTGATAAGTAAAAATAGAGTGAGCGTACTTGTTAATAAATTTATGATTATAAGAAATGGATTAATATTGAGATTTGATGAAAAGTTTATTTCTTTAATTCCGATAATATCAAGGCAAAACAGGGACGATAAAGTTATTATTATAAAAAATATTGTATTGGCAAAGGATAGCCCCACGACTTGATTAGCGGAAGCCTTTTTGAATAACAAAAAGTTAATTGCAGAAGAAGCAGCAAACACTCCTGTTAATAACAAAGGAACTTTTATAGTAATTACAAGCTTTGGAATTAAAGTTACTATAATTGATAGTACTGCTCCTAGAATTATTATTACTAATGGCAGGATAATCCCTCTTAACTTGATTTTGTGCATATCATTCCTTTTCTGTCATATTATTTTAGTAATTATTTATTTTACTATGACATATTATAAGTCTCTTTTAGATGAACTAGAATAGTGATTTCGGAAAATACGATTTTATACATATAAACTTTAACAGTTCTTAATATGTATGAATGATACATTTATGAGCAAATAAAAAAGCTGTCGGATTACTTTATCTGACAGCTTTTTCTAGTATGTTAATGTAAATTACTCAATAGCTGGAGTGACTTCTCTAATTAATTTATCAATATAATTCTTAATATAAAGTTTGTGTGGATATAAAGCAGCTTTACCTAATAAATCAACATAATTCAGACAATTTTTTGATAATTTTTCATGAATTAAGTAGCTAAGTAAGTATGTCAAATGCCAGCTAGGTTCAAACCTAATATCTGGATTAGTATGTTTTACATAATTCAGCATATTTCTTGATGTAGTGCCTGATTTATACTTAATACCAATATAAAAAGCTTGTTTAGTAGCATTTTTAAAGGAAATATGGTTTAACTCATTTTTTATTTTTCTAGGAATTACGTTAGATTGAATTATATTTTTTTCAGTTATTTCAAGGCCTTCCTTAAACATATCTAAGTTTTTATTTACTTTATGAGAGAGGTTTGAGTCATGAATTCTGTAATAAGCAAGTACTTTAGGTATGTAGACAAACTCAAATTTTTCAGCCAGCCTCATCCAGAGGTCATAATCAGCTGCATATTTATATCTATTTGGATACATTTCTACTTTCTTAAAACAATCCTTATGCAAAATGACGTTGATTCCATTTCCTATGTTATTTTCAGCAGTTAGTCTCATTAAAGCTTCGTATTTCGATATAATTCCTGCGGTCTTATATGGATGCCACGGAATTAGTTCATCTTTCTCGTGATGCCAGAAGTTAACGCCAGTTATAAATACCTTATGATTAGGATTTTCTATGTATGCTTCTACTACTTCCTGTAAGAAATCAGGATGATATTTATCATCAGAATGAAGAACTCCAATTAACTCCCCTTGCGCTTGATCTTTGCACTTGTTAATGTTTGCATAAAGTGAAATATTTGATTCATTTTGATAAAATTTTATCCTTGGATCGTTATAGCTTTTTATTATTTCGACTGAACTATCGGTTGAAGCATTATCGCCAATGATTAACTCAAAATTTGTAAAAGTTTGTTCTAATACGCTTTCTATTGCTTCTCGCAAAAATTTTTCATAATTGTAATTTGGTAAACAAATGCTGATAAAAGGTTTCATATTTTCTCCTTATATTTTCTCAATTAACCTTGTAAACTAACTTTCTTGTTTTTAAGCTTCTTTTTAAGTTTCTTAAATGCTCAACCAGATTTAATGGGAGATAAGTTAGTATTAATAGAATGAAACTATTACTTTGAAATAATAAAGTTGGATCCGTATTCAACGCTTCTTTAAAGCTTTTTCTTGCTTTTACTGGATAATTATTTTCGAAATATCTTCTGCCGAGATATCTGTGCCTTAATGCAAATGCTCTATCTTTATATTTAAGATATCTATTATTCAAATCTTTATGATTAAAAATATTTTCTAAAATCTTGATGCCATATGTTTCATAGCTTTTGAAATCTTTACTCATCGTTTCATTATGAATTCTATACTTCAATAAATACTCATTTATGCCATAAAACTTATAATATATAGCAAATTTTAAGTAGAATTCCCAGTCAGTCATTCTTTTAAACGATTCATCAAATAATCCTACTTTTTCAAGACATTCTTTCCTGAAAAGAGCACACGAACCGTTATATAGGAAGTTAGTCATAAGGAGTTTATCTAAGACATTGCCGTTATGAATTATCATTGGTTGTGTACCAATATTATTATTCTGTTTATCAATAAGAAGTGTTCCACAGTATACCAGGCCGATATCTGCATTATTTTCTAAAATATTTACTTGTTTTTCAAGTTTAGTAGAGGTCCAAGTATCATCAGAATCTAAATGGGCGATGTATTCTCCCCGTGCAAGTTCCATTCCCTTATTTCTTGCAGGATTCTGTCCTTTATTTTCTTGATAATGGTAAATTATTCTGTCATCGTAGTATGAATTTACAAATTCTCTGGTGTTATCTGTTGACCCATCATCTACAATAATCAACTCTAAATCGTCATATGTCTGATTAAGAACTGATTCAATTGCATAACCAAGATAATCTAATCTGTTATAAGTTGTAATTATGACTGAAACTTTGGGCTTCCTCATAATTCCTCCTTCGACTTGCTAAAAATATGATTAAAAAAAGTATTAATTAAATCTATAAGTCAGTAAGCGATAGTTAGCATATAAAAGGGGTAAATCATAAAGATAATTTATTATCTGCAAAAGTTAGATTTTAAAAATCATTGGAAAATTGAGTTTAAAAAAGTTAAGAAAGGGCTTGAAAAATTTTTTCAGAGTGATAAACTAAGATTGTATAGTGAAATAATTCACGGTTGAGAAAAAAATATGATAAAAGTTAAAATTTGTGTTGGGTCAAGTTGTTATTTAAAAGGTGCAGAAAAGATCATTCAGCATTTGCAATCAGTCATAAATGAATTAGATATTAATGCTGATATTGAGCTTGCAGGTGCATTTTGTCTTGGCAACTGTGGTGATGGAATAGCAATAAGTATTAATGACAATATAAAACATATAACAACTCCTGAAGAGGCAGAAACTTTATTGAAAGAAATAGCAAAAAAGGATTAAAATGAGCATATTAACTACAAATAAAGTGAATTGTAAGGATTGCTACAAGTGTGTAAGACACTGTCCATTAAATGCGATTAGAGTAGCTGACGGACATGCCCAGGTTGATCCAGATAGATGTATATTAGATGGAAATTGTTATAAAGTATGTCCCCAGAATGCGAAATCAATAAGAAATGATATAGAAATTGCTAAGAACGTTATAAAGCAAAGTAATAATGTCATAGCAAGCGTAGCTCCATCATTTTTTGCATATTACAGCGAATCTAAAAGAGGTAAAATCCTTACAGCTCTCAAATATTTGGGATTTAATCATATTGAGCAGACATCACGAGCCGCATATACTGTTGCAAAAGCTCATTTTGACTTATATAAAAATACTGATAAAGCTGTAATAACCAGTTCATGCCCTGCTATAGTTAATTTAGTTGAAAAATATTATCCTGAATTAATTCCAAATCTTGCACCTATAGTAAGTCCGATGGTAGCTCATTATAAGATTCTGGAGCAAGAGCACTATAAAGATTTTGATATGGTATTTATTGGCCCCTGTGTTGCGAAAAAGCAAGAAATTGAAGGGACCAATATAGCTGCTTGTATTACTTTTTCTGAGTTAGATGAATGGATTGAGCAGGAAGAATTAGATATTGACAATCTTGAACCCATTTTTTTTGACGTTTTTTATTCGAGAACTTCTTCACTATTTCCACTCTTAGGCGGTTTAATTAAGGCTGCTGGATTAGATGACAGCAATTTAGACAATGAACTTCTTTCTGTTAATGGAGTTGAAAATGTACAGGAAGTATTAGATGCGTTAAAAACTAATAGACTTAAAGCCAGATTTATTGAGACTTTAGCCTGTCATGGTGGATGTATTATGGGTCCAGCAAGACCAAAATCCGAGCAGGAAACAAATTATTATGAATTAAAAACTAATATAATTAGTACATTTTCTGAAACAAAAAAATATAAGCTTGATCAAGACATTCTTGCAGAAAAAGCGACAGCAAGATATTATACAGACCGTTCATTGAAAATAGCTGAACCTGCTGAAGAAGAAATAAGAATAGTTTTAGCATCTATCGGTAAAACCAGGCCTGAAGATGAACATAATTGTGGTGCTTGTGGGTATGACAGCTGTAAAGAAAAAGCTAAGGCTGTAATTCTTGGCATGGCAGAAAAAGAAATGTGTATACCATTTATGAAAAGTCAGGCAGAGAAATTCTCCTCTATAGTTCTTGATGCTACTCCAAATGGTGTCGTCGTTTTAGATAATGACTTGAATATAATTGAAGCTAATCCTGCTTTTCTAAGGTTAATTGAGCTTAATAAAGTTGATCTGATAGGAAAGCATATCTCTTTATTTATTGATGAGCAGCCTTTTCAGGATGTTCAAAAAAATAATGATGAGATATTCGAATCAAGAACGATTTATAAAGATAAAGAAATAAAGAGAATAGTTTTCTACGTGCACGATAAGAAACTTATTACCGGTATATTCGTCGATATAACTGATATAGAAGCTCATAAAGCTGCCTTGATTAATGTTAGGAAAGAAACATTAGAAAGAGCTCAAAAAGTAATAAACAAGCAAATGCGGGTAGCTCAAGAAATTGCAGGACTGCTTGGTGAGACGACAGCAGAAACAAAAGTTTTATTAGGTCAATTAGTTAAGATCCTTCAACAGGAATAATAGATTATGTATATTGAGTATGAAATAAGACAGCTAAATAAGAACGGTGAAGAACTATGCGGAGACAATGTAGAAATTGTTAAAAATCCGGATAATACTGTCATTGTACTGTCTGATGGTTTAGGAAGCGGTGTAAAGGCAAATATTCTCTCTACATTAACAAAGAAAATAGCATCTACGATGCTTTCTAATGGTATGGAAATAGAAGATGTAGTCGAAACTATTGTAAATACTCTTCCTATTTGCCAGTCAAGAAAAATAGCATATTCAACTTTCACTATTGTTCAAATATTTGATAATAACGAGGTTAAACTTGTCGAATTTGATAAT
The DNA here is from genome assembly GCA_001784615.1 of Candidatus Melainabacteria bacterium RIFOXYA2_FULL_32_9. Lineage (NCBI taxonomy): Bacteria > Bacillati > Candidatus Melainabacteria > Candidatus Melainabacteria bacterium RIFOXYA2_FULL_32_9. The sequence goes on along the minus strand of MFRQ01000107.1, from coordinate 12,510 downwards.
CCTGATACTTTCTTTATCCATGAAGGATGCCTAACCCCTTTTGAATCTGATTATACGAATATAGCCGGCAAAAATATAAAAATAAGCAAGTTTAAGTTATCAAAAGATGATTTTATAGTGCTTGTCAGTGATGGTTTAATTCATGCCGGACTAGGCGGAATGATTAAGCTTGGCTGGGGATGGGACAAAATAGGTAATTTCATTCAGAGAAATGCGATTGATGATGTTGACGCATCTGTAATAGCTGACAAACTCCTATTTATAGCAAATGAGTTATATCAAGGAAATATTGGAGATGACACTTCAATAGTTGTAATTAAAGCAAGAGATAAAAGAAACCTCAGTGTTGCAGTCGGTCCTCCGCTAAATAAAAATAGAGATTCTGAAATGGTAGATATGTTTATGCATTCACCTGGAAAAAAAGTCATTTGTGGTGGAACAACAGCAAATATCGTTGCCAGATATTTAAATAAAGATATACATGTAATTCTGGGAAATAAAGATTTAAGCGTTCCGCCAAAGGCTGTGATTGATGGTATAGACCTGGTTACTGAGGGAGTTATAACCTTATCCAGAGTTGTAGAGTTAATTGACAAAGTAAAAGAATACACAATTAAAAAAACTAATCATGGAATGCAGAATATTTATCAGCTTTATGGAGCTAAAGATACGGCTCAAACGTTGTTAGAAAATACGGTAAAGAAAATTGACTACACTCCAGAAAATCCTGCTGAAGAACTTGCTTGTGAGTTACAAAAAGCAGATAAGATCAAATTTATAGTTGGAAGAGCAATTAATCCTGCTCATCAAAATCCAAATTTCTCGGTACAAAGTGGTATAAAGCTCAAATTAATTAATGAACTTAAGGAGAAGCTTGAAAGGCATGGCAAAGAAGTTGAAATCGAGTATTTTTAAAGCCTCCATTTATTAGCCGTTAAGTCATTGTGAGGGGTGCTAATTCTGAAATAGTAATTGATCTATAGAATATAGCATAGCCAACACAGAATAATAGTGGTGTTATTGGAACGATTGATGACTTGATAATGTGGCTTAGCCACCTCACAATGACTGGCTTTTCTTTAATTAACTATAAATAAGTTTGAATACATAAACAAAGGAGCAGAATATGGCAAAACTAGAGCACGATAGAACAGAAGAATTGATGGAACAGCAAAGAAAATTTAACAAAGTTAATGAGATTATTCGTAAATACGAATATAAAAAATCAAATTTAATAGCAATTTTGCAGAAAGTGCAAGAAGAATATCGTTATTTACCGGAAGAGATTTTAACGTATATTGCAACAACAATGGGAATTTCACCGGCAAGTGTATATGGTGTTGCAACTTTCTATAGCCAATTTAGCTTAAATCCGAAAGGAAAATACGAAATTAAGGTTTGTGATGGTACAGCGTGTCATGTAAGAAAAAGCATGCCTGTATTAAATGCCATTAGAGAGAAATTAAGCTTAAATAACGGAAAAATAACTACAGATGACCTTAAATTTAGTGTTGAAACTGTGAGTTGTCTGGGTGCTTGTGGGCTTGCTCCTGTAGTAGTGATTAATGAAAAAGTATATCCACAAATGACACCGGACGCTATCAAGCTCATTATTGATGAGCTTCAAAAGAGAGAAGAATGCTAATAGGAGAATAAGCTATGATAGCTAATACGATAGTAGATTTAAAAAAAGAAAAAGAGAAAGCAAAGCAATATCTTCAGGAAATGGGCACCAGAGTACTAATTTGTGCTGGAACAGGATGTGTTGCTAATGGTTCACTTGAAGTCTATAAAAGATTTCAGGAACTTGGTGCTAATGTGGAATTAAAGGAAGAAAAGTATACCCCGATAAAAACTGGTTGTCATGGTTTTTGCGAAAACGGTGTATTAGTGATGATTCCTGAAAAACATGTGACTTATGCAAAAGTAAAACCTGAAGATGTTGATGAAATAGTAAGCAAACACTTAATTGGCTGCGAGATAGTAGAAAGACTACTTTATAGAGATCCTGCTACTAATAAATCTATAAAAAATAATGATGAAATCAACTTCTATGCTAAACAAAAGAGGACGTCATTGTCTAATTGTGGTCATATTAATCCAGAAGATATAAATGAATGTATTGCAAGCTCAGGATATCAGGCATTAGAGAAAATCTTAAATGGTTATACTTCTGAACAAGTTTGTAATGAGATGATCGAAAGTGGATTAAGAGGCCGAGGTGGCGGTGGATTTCCTACTGGTAGAAAATGGGGATTCGTACGTATTGCTGAGGGTGATAAGAAATATGTAATCTGTAACGGTGATGAAGGTGACCCGGGCGCATTCATGGATCGAAGCCTTATGGAAGGTGATCCTCATAGAATTTTAGAAGGTATGGCAATTGCAGCTTACGCAGTTGGCGCAGATGAAGGTTATATTTATGTACGTGCAGAATATCCTCTTGCAGTTGACAGATTAAAAAAAGCAATTGTGCAAGCTGAACAGTATGGTTTACTTGGTAAAAACATTTTAGGAAAAGATTTTTCCTTTATTGTTCATATTAAAGAGGGAGCCGGAGCATTTGTATGCGGTGAAGAAACAGCGCTTATTGCATCTATTGAAGGCGAAAGAGGCATGCCAAGACCCAAGCCTCCATTTCCTGCGAATAAAGGGTTATTTGAAAAACCCACTTTAATTAATAACGTAGAAACCTTTGCTAATGTCCCACTAATTATCAATAATGGTGCTCAGTGGTTTAAAGATTTAGGTACAGCAAATAATGCCGGCACTAAAACCTTTGCTTTAACTGGTGAAGTCAGAAATACCGGATTAATCGAGGTTCCAATGGGATCTACATTAAGACAAATCATATTTGATATTGGCGGTGGAATAAGAAATGACAAGAAATTTAAAGCTGTACAAATTGGTGGACCTTCTGGTGGATGTTTAACAGAAGAACATCTTGATATGCCGCTTGATTATGATTCATTAACAAGAGCAGGAGCAATGATAGGTTCTGGCGGATTGGTTGTACTGAATGAAGATACTTGCATAGTCGAGATTGCTAGATTCTTTATGAACTTTACTCAGAATGAATCCTGTGGTAAGTGTGTTCCTTGTCGCGAAGGTACTAAAAATATGCTGAAAATTCTTGAAAAAATTGTTGGTGGAAAAGCAACAATGGAAGATCTTGAAATATTACAGGAATTAGCTCTGGCTGTAAAAGATGGTTCATTATGCGGGCTTGGTAAAACAGCTCCAAATCCTGTATTGTCAACATTACAGTATTTCAAGGACGAGTATTTGGCACATATTGTTGAAAAAAGATGTCCAGCTGGCGTATGTCAGGCATTTAAGAAGATAGAAATTATAAAAGATCTCTGTAAAGGTTGCTCAAAATGTGCAAGACAATGCCCTGTTAATGCTATAGAAGGAAAAGTAAAAGAACCGTTTATAATTGATCAGAATAAGTGTATTAAATGCGGTGCTTGTATTGATGCTTGTCCATTTAAAGCTATTAAAGAGGTGTAATGTGTTAAATAAATTTAAAGGCAAAAACATTACTATTCAGGATAAGTTGAAGGTTTCTATAAAGGAGACGATTTAATTATGACAGAAACGTTAGTAAAAAATAAATTATATATAGATGGCCGTGAAGCTACTTACACGGACGAAAGAAATTTGCTTGAAGTTATAAGAAAAGCCGGAATTGAAGTTCCTACTTTCTGTTATAGACCTGATCTTACCATATATGGCGGTTGCCGTATGTGCGTTGTTGAGATCGAAGGTAGAGGTGTTCAGGCAAGTTGCTCTGTGCCTCCAGAACCAGGTTTAAAAGTCAGAGTTAATACAGAGAAAACAAGAAGAGTCAGAAAAGTTGCTCTTGAATTACTCTTAGCCAATCATAACAGAGAATGTACAACTTGTGAGAAGAGTAATAATTGTGAACTTCAAGAGCTTACTCAGAAGATGGGTATTAGAGATGTTAGATTTGGTAAAAGGGAAATTGAGCTTCCTATTGATGACTCTAATCCGTCTATTGTGAGAGATCCAAATAAATGTATTCTTTGTGGTGACTGCGTAAGAATGTGTAAAGAAGTTCAGGGACAAAATGTTCTCGACTTCGTTAATAGGGGTTCTGAAACAGTAGTATCTCCTGCGTATGGTAAAAATATGGGTGACGTTGACTGTGTATATTGTGGTCAATGTACTTCTGTATGTCCAACAGGCGCTTTAACTATTAAGTCAGAGATCGATAATGCATGGGCAGCTGTTTTGAACCAGCAAAAGGTCGTTGTAGCACAAATTGCACCTGCCGTTAGAGTTGCTCTTGGTGAAGCATTTGGTTTTAAGCCCGGAGAAAATACAATTGGTTTAATCGTTGCAGCGTTAAAGAAAATAGGTTTCAATCAGATTTTTGATACATCTTTTGCTGCTGATATGACAATTATGGAAGAAACAACAGAGTTTATAACAAGACTCCAAAATAAGGAAAAACTTCCTTTGTTTACAAGTTGCTGCCCTGCCTGGGTAAGGTTTGCAGAGTTTAGATATCCTCAATTATTGAAGCATCTTTCTACTTGCAAATCACCACAGCAAATGTTCGGCTCAATTGCTAAAAAATACCTGACAAAAGAATATAATATTGATCCTGAAAATCTTACAGTCGTATCAATAATGCCATGTACAGCTAAAAAAGCTGAAGCTCAACGCAATGAGTTTAAAAATAACGGCATTCAGGATGTTGATATTGTTTTGACCACTCAAGAATTAATCAGAATGATCAAAGAAGCAGGCATTGATTTTAGTAATATCGAACCTGAACCGTTAGATACACCTTTTGGTATCTTAACAGGAGCAGGAGTAATATTTGGTTCATCTGGCGGGGTCTCAGAAGCAGTAGTTAGAACAGCATATGAAATGGTTACCGGTAAACCGCTGGAAAAATTTGCTGTAACTGAAGCAAGAGGATTAGATAAATTCAAAGAGCTTACTGTAGACATTGAAGGCTTAAAAGTCAAAATAGCTATTGTAAATGGATTACAGGAAGCAAATGATCTTATCGAAAGAATCGAGAAAGGTGAAGCCCATTATGATATTATCGAAGTAATGGCATGTCCAGGTGGATGTATTGGTGGAGCCGGTCAGCCGCAGAGTTGTAAAGATACTTCTATTAAGAAAAATAGATCAAAAGGTCTTTATAAAGCTGATGTAGAATTACCAATTCATAAATCTCACGAAAATCCACAAGTACAAAACTTATATAAAAAGTGGCTTGAAAGTCCGAATAGTAAAATTGCTCACGAACTTCTCCACACTCATTATAAGAGCAAAAGAAGAATTTCAGGTGAGAATATTGAGCTAACTTCTGGCGACATAGAAGAAAAGAAATCAGAAATTGCTGTATGTGTTGGCACTTGTTGCTATATTAAGGGTTCTTATGACTTTATGGAAGGTTTAGTAAAACGAATAAAAGATAATAACCTTGAAGATAAAGTAAAAGTAAAAGCTACATTTTGCTTTGAAAATTGTGGCAAGAGTCCTACAATATCAGTAGATGGTGAATTAGTATCAAATGCAGTACCTGAAAAAGCAGGAGAAATCTTTGAAAAGTATATCGCCTCAAAATTTAACCTCGAATAGATATCTTATGTTAAAATTCTAAATATAGTATTTAAACGGAATAAGGTATGTAAATGAGCAAGAAAATATCAGTACCGACTTTAAAAAGGCTGCCAAATTATTACAACATAATTTGTCAGGCACTGGAATCTGGAGAGAAATATATTTCAAGTGCAAAAATTGCACAGTTGTTGGATATAGATGATACCCAGGTAAGAAAAGACATTGCTGCAACAGGGTATGTAGGTAAGCCTAAAGTCGGTTTTGATGTGAAAGAATTCAAGGCTCATCTTGAAGAGTTTCTTGGCTTTAATAATACAAAAGAAGCATTTCTAATCGGTGCAGGAAATCTGGGAATAGCACTGGCTAAGTATGATGGATTTAAAAAATATGGACTTGATATTCTTTCTTTATTTGACACTGATCCTCATAAAGTTGGCCTTAAAGTTGGCAAAAAAGAAGTTTTTGCCCTTTCTAAGCTGCCGGATTTAGTTAGAAGAATGAATATTCAGATTGCTATACTTGCTGTACCATCAGAAGTTGCTCAGGATGTTACAGATTTTCTTGTTCAATCAGGTATTAGAGCAATATGGAATTTTGCCCCTGCAAATCTCAAAGTTCCTGATTACGTGTTAATATCCAATCAGGATCTTGCTGCAAGCTTCGTAGTATTTTCATCACTAATTTCAGAAAGATAATAACTATATGAGTAAAAAAAAGAGCCATTATGGCTCTTTTTTTACTTTTCTTTTAGGAAAAAGACTTGCTAGAAATTGAATTAATCATCTTCTCAATTAAATAATTTACGTATAATTTATTAGGATACAGCATTAATCTGCCGAGTCTTGATGCTAGTTTTAACCATAGTTTAGGGAGTCGTTCATTTATTAGAAAACTATGTAAGAAAATTAAATGCCAGTATGGATCGGCGACTATGTTTGGATCCAGTTTTCTTTTACAATTCAGCATAAATCTTGTTAAATGTCCTGAGTTGAATTTGGTTCCCATATAGAATGCTTTATGAATACTATTACTGGTAGAAAAATAGCTAAGCTTGTCGTGCAATTCCTTATATATAATTTCAGATTCAGACAAATTTTTGTTTATTATCTTATAAACTTCGTCATCTCTGTCTTCTTGCCTAATGTTATTGCAGGTTGCATTTGAACTATGTACTCTATAATATGTCAGAAGTTTGGGTATATATACGAATTCGTATTTATTACCAAGTTTTAGTAAATAGTCGTAATCGGCAATATATTTGTACTCAACAGAAAACATCCCTACTTCATTTAAGCAATCACGATGAAATACTACGTTAACTCCGTTGCCTATATTATTTTGATGGAATAGTCTGATTAATACTTCTTGCTGTGACTTAATTCCACCTTTATTATATGGATGCCATGGTATTAGCTTTTTATTATCTGAGTGATAAAAGTATACATCAGTAATAAATACTTTGTGCTTTGGATATTCATTATAGGCTTTCACAATCTCTTCAAGGAAATTTGGTGCATATTTATCATCTGAATGAAGAATAGCAATTAACTCCCCTTGCGCTAAGCCCATAGCTTTATTGTTTGTTCTAAATGTATAAAGGTTTTTCTCATTTTGGTATAGTTTTATTCTAGGATCATCATAGCTTTTAATTATATCAACCGAGCTATCAGTAGATACATCATCAACTATGATTATCTCAAAATTCTGATACGTTTGCGCTAAAACACTATCAATAGTTTCACGAATGTAATTTTCATAGTTATGATTGGGTATACATATGCTAATCAGTGGTTTCATATTCCAACCTCTCAATTCATATGTGCATACTTACTCTAAATTTTTCTATTTTGTTATTATTCACTTATTAACTATTCTGAAATTCCTGGAAGACAGGGTTTTAGGGTTAATTAGATATAGCTGTACAAGTTAAGAGTATATTCTTGCAGAAATATATATAAATTTCCTTGCTCAGTCAGGGATAGTTAGGAGAGCAAAAAAATAATGTTGTACGATATAAAGGGATTAGGTGTATTGTGCCATTGGATTATACATAATACGGTACATAATAACTATACACAAACCGATAATTATCTTATATGCTTTGTTATAAGCTAGCTATTAATTATTAACTTACTTGATATCTTGCTTTTTAAGATATATTGCCATTAGAAAAATTCTTTAAATATTTACTGGTAGAGATTCTGCCTGATATTTTTTGTGATTCTTCTCTATTATTAAGTATTTGCTCTGTATTATATTGAAAATTAGGATCACGATAAGGAATACCGGCGTTAGTATTAATTAACCCCTCTTCTTTGTCGGATAATTTTATTTTTATTAGCTCATTTTTCTTAGCAGCTATAGTTCCAGATTCTTTTCTTCCTATAGGATCTGTTTTACCAATATAAAAACCAGCATCAATTAATCCTGCACGTACTGGTGCCGCTGCACTATATGTTGTGATATTTCCATCTTCTTTTAATAGTCTATAATACTCTTTGAATATATCTACTGTCCACAGTGTTGGTAATTTAGACGGGGTAAAGGGGTCATGAAATATATAGTCATAGCAATGGTTTAGGTCTTTTATTACTTGTCTGGCATCACAGATAAAAATGGTTATATTCAGTAAATCGCTCTTATATTCAGCAATCTTAACCCTATTATTTCTATTAGAAATAGACCGATAATATATATTATGTAAGGAGTTATTTTTTAAGCCCATGCATATAGAATTAGACCCCCCAGAAAAATCAGGCCCCAAATCAGGGCGTGTAAAATTCACGTCATATTTATAATCATTAGCAAAAGCTTCTATGTCTATGACGCTGGATATGGTTGTATTAAAAATCTCATTTACTTTACTATCAACGTAGTTAGGAGATTCTAGCGTAGAAAAAGCTAATACATTTGGGTCATATTCAAGTCCAGTAATATTTATTTTGCAGTTTGGATTGATTTTCCAGATCTCACTGACTGCTGCTTTACTGTTATAGCCAAGCCCAAAGCACATATCCAGTATATTTACGTTATTATTATTTTTGATAAATTCTAGAATTCCAGAAGGTATAACGAATTTTTCCAGTGCTTCAGTATAAGCGCCAATTTTACTATGATAAACGTCATTAACTATTGTATTAAATAAGCTTATAGTGCCATCTTCGGTTTTTATTGGGTAGAAATAGTTCATATTTATACCTTAAATAGTTTGATCGGTACAATTATATATCAAACGATAAAATTCTGACGTTAAAAATTGTTTAAAAGTTACGTCGATTTTAAGTATATTTTTAAAATTTAATATCCATATTTACGTCAATAATTTTATTACGTATAGCGCACGTAAGAAATAAGCATACGCAAAATATTTAAGTTATCTAATCTAAATTAAGTATTCCAATTTCTCACGTCATATTATATAATTGATTTAAATCAGTAAAATAATTGAGGGAATAAGAATGGAAGCAGCAGAGAAAATTATGTCCATAGCGAGCAACGAAAGAATCCAAGGCTTAATAATAGAAGCCGAAAACGAGCTTGCAAAAATCCAACCGGAAATTGCTTATTTAGAAGAATGTCAAAAAAAGTTAGTTGAACTTAACGAACAAAAATTTAAACTAAACTCATTGATTGCAAGTCTAAAAAGTCTGGTTAAAAATACCGACGTTAATAAAAGCAAGCGTGATAAAAATGAAGTTGGTGAAAATAATATTGAAGATGCTGAAGTCAAAATTGCTGTTAACGTAAGTAAAGAAGATGACGAAAATTCACGTAAAATATTTTTACCAGATCAAGCAATTTCTCAAGTCAGAAATTATTTGCGTACAAATAATAATTTGAATTATGAAATTTATAAAGGTATAGTCTTTAGCTCAGGACAAGCCACAACTGCTGACATTAAGCATTATTTAGTAGAAAATAAGGTCAAACAACCTAAATCAGGCAAGGGTTTTGAGGATGTAGAACTAAAAGAAATCTCATCCAGAGTTAATTATCTGGTAAGAAAAAATATATTAACCTCACCAGAACCGGGCGTATTTAGATTAGTATTTGGCTGGTGCGATATTCAATAATATATTGATTTGTAAGTTAACGAGTTAAATCAATAACCTTGGCGAGTTTATCAAGATTACTTTTACCTGCAAACCAACCGAGCATTTCCCCATTGCAATCTGATACTCGATAATTGTCGCAACTTTCTTCCCTAATTGAGCCAATGTTATGTGAATTGACTAAAATACCACTAGAACTTGTTCCCTTGTTTAATCTTGCTAAAGTAATCTTTTCATTAAAATTAACAGGATTTAGTTTCATTCTCAGCTTCCCCTCGTCATAGTAACTAATCTTTAATTATTCTATCTAAAACTTTAAATGCTTTATAGTGTTTTTCAACATCGTGAACTCTTATTATATTTACCCCATTTGCGGCAAGATAGGAGTTTATTGCTATATTAGCCTCTTCTCTTTCCTCTGGAGGTAGCTCTAGGATTCTTGCTATAATTGATTTTCTTGAAACCCCCACTAATAATGGATAGCCTAAAGACTTAAATTCACTAATTCTTTGCACGATTTCAATGTTGTGTTCAAGAGTTTTGCCAAATCCAATGCCCGGATCAATAATGATATTTTCTTTCAGTATACCTGCTTCAAGGGCTTTTTGAGTTTTATCATACAAGCTCTTAAATATTGAATCTACTACATTCTCTGGATAAGTAGGATTAATTTGCATAGTTGTGGGATCAGAAAGACTATGCATTATTATTACAGGACAACGCAGTTCAGCTGTAACTTTTATCATATCTGGGTCATGGTCAAAGCCTGCTACATCATTTACTATATCAGCTCCTTGTATAACAGCTTCCTTGGCTACTTCTGAATGTCTTGTGTCTATACTAATAATTACAGACTTATTTATTTCTCTAATGGCTTTAATAACAGGTAATACTCTTTTTAATTCCTCTTCTGGCGAAATTTCCACAGCTCCTGGTCTTGTAGATTCTCCTCCAATATCAATAATATCAGCTCCTGAGTCAATCATCTGACTAGCTTGAGCTACAGCTGCTTCAATATTTAAAAATTTTCCCCCATCAGAGAAAGAATCGGGTGTTACATTTAGAATTCCCATTATATAAGTTTTCTTTGACCAGTCAAAAACGGTATCCCTAACTTTTAAAGGTGGAATAAACTCATTTTGAAGCAATTCTAGAAGCTGTGAGGATAGATCTTTTAATTTAAATGGCTGGTATTTTAGTTTTTCGGCTAAATATTTTAATTGTGCCTGTGTGCATCCAAGTAGTACATCTGATTTTCCTACTTTACAGGTAATAACTTCTCTATGTACAGCTGCATCTGCTCCAATAGAGAGGGCCAATTGCTTTATTATATTAGCTGCTGGGGAACTAAGATTGTGTATTTTTACTAATTCAAACTGATATTTTGATAAAGCAGTTTTAATGTAGTGTTTGTCAAAACCTACATCTTCCATAACTGACTCAGCACTTTGCGGTGTTATTTTTCTAATATAAAAATTATTTTGCATTCTATTATTTTACATTAATAGCTTGCTTTTTTAACCATATTCAAATTATTAAGGATATCAGGCTTATTTGCAGCTATTATACTGTTTAATAATACTGATAAAAACCATAAATCCAGAATTTTATTGCCTAATTCTTTATTTTTTCGAATATAAGAAGTTAAGAGATATACTCTTAACCAGTAATTGTAAGGATAATATTCGGTTAAAATTGAGAAGAAGTGTGAATAATTATCTCTATAAACCTTATATCTAGCTGAATTATCTTCAAATGTTTTTTCAAAGAAGTTATCAAGGACCAGAAGAGTCTCTTTTACTTGTTTTGTAAAGTAGCTTTTATCGTACTCATTAATTAATAGCTCTTCATTTCTTGAAATGTATATTGCTTCTTGCATTTGACAAATATTATCATCAAAATTTCTAAATAACTTGATAAAAAAGTCCCATGTAAAGTTAAATTTTAGGTTTTGATTAAAGTTTAGCCGTTTTAGAACATCAGTTTTTATCATCAAAGATGAAATTGATGGTCTTATATTTCCAGAAAGAATAGATTTTAAGCTATTATGTGGCAATTGTTCATTTTTGTAGAAATATTCATAGTTTTGGTTGCATTTAACCTGATAATTTAAATCTGTATCTATGCCAAATCCATAACATGCCACCAGGGAATGATTTTGGATAAATTTTTCATATCTGAGTTTAAGAGCATTATATAGTAGCAAATCATTTGGATTTAAGAAGCAAACAAGATTGGAATTTATATAATGAATGCTTTTATTTAGTAGTTCTGGAGTGCTTTTTGCGTGATATAAACTGATATATTGAATTTTAGGGTTAATAACAGGATTGTCAATTTTGCAGCTTGAAACCACTATTATCTGAAAATCCTGATAATTTTGATTCAAAACCGATTGAATTACTTTATTAAACTCTTTAGTTTGTTTTTCAACGGGAATTACAACAGAAATATTATACATATATATTGCTCTCAGATTTTAAAGTAAATTTACTTTATCGTCTGATAAACTTTGTTTTGTAATCTATTCCCGGACTTTCTAAATTAAAGTACTAGATATCTAAATTAATCTTAAACTATGGATTACCAAAAAATAAGCAAAAAAAAACCTCCAAGGGGGTTAGAGGTTTAAGTCCAAAATAGAGAGTTAGAGGTCATATCTTTCTATGTCACTTATTATAAAACTAAAAAATTTAAATGTGTGCTAATTTTTAATGTAATGTTTACACTTATTTACAATATTGTAACTTTAACACTTATTCTGAATAACTCGAATTGCTTGTATGTTAAATAAAGAAAAATAAAATCAGTAAATTAAGTAAAATATTCAAGTTGGTGGGAATAAGGCCGA
>MFRQ01000106.1 GCA_001784615.1 Candidatus Melainabacteria bacterium RIFOXYA2_FULL_32_9 | reverse complement strand
GCACCTCATTCCTGTAACCAGCAAATAAACGAGCAATAAAAAATACTTACGCATTTTTTATTGCGTCCTTATTGGTAAAAAGCTAATATGATCAAAAAAACAAACCGTACAAGTAATACCTGACGGTTTGTTAAAATCTTAGCGACTCACGAATTTATTCTTGCGGAGTAACTCTTGCAGTTGTACTGACATTAATAAAACGATAGAAAAGACCTGCCAGAACACCTCCAATACTTGGAAAAATGAGAAATAGCCAAACTTGAGATAATGCTTCTCCACCGACTATCAATGCAGGGCCGAAACTTCTTGCAGGATTAAGAGATCCTCCGGTTATTTGTATCCCCAAAATAATTGCTGCAGCAAGAGTAATACCTATAGCGAAACCTGCTATTTGACGTGGAACTCCTTCCTGCGTTGATTCCAGAATCACCAGAATAAATATAAATGTAGCTATAAGCTCAAAAATCATTGCTGCTAAAAGACTGTATCCTCCCATATATTCAGGCCCATAACCATTTTGTCCAAGACCATATATTTCGATATCGTAGCCTGATAATTTTCCTTTAGCTATAACTGCCAGTATTGCTGCTGCAACAATAGCACCGAAAAACTGTGAAATAATGTATCGAATAGCATCTTTACCATTAATCCTGCCTGCAACAAGCATTCCAAGAGTAGCAGCAGGATTAATGTGCGCTCCTGAGATAGGACCTATACTGTATGCTGCCGCAATTAAGGCAAAACCAAAAGCTATAGCAATTCCTAATAAACCAATTGCATCACTTCCTATCGCTGCTGCACCTGCACCAATAAAAACCAGAATAAAAGTGCCTATAAATTCTGCTATGTATTTTTTCATGACTCTATCTCCTTAAAAATCTTATTATCAATATTTCATTGAACTTTTTGTAATATCAGGCCTTCAGATTCATAGAATCATTAATCATATACTGTAGGAATAAGCAAAAGAATATTATGAAACAATTAATTCATTTTCATTCCCTATATATCCAGTTTGCAAGATCATCAATACGTCTATAAATAAAATTCAAAAATTATCAAATAGACTCCAGAACAATTTTCAGGAGTCTACAATATACTCAAAGCCTATATATAATCTACTCAATCATTTAAACTGTCTAAATCTACAAGTTCAGGTAAGCTTAAATCAAGTGCAACCGCAATTTTATATAAAGATTTTAGGCTTGGGTTCCTTTCAGCCCTTTCTATTCTCCCTATATAAGTTCTATCGAGGTTGCTTTTTAATGCCAGCTCTTCCTGAGATAAAGCTCTATCCTCTCGCAATTTTTTTAGACGTTTTGCAAATTGTTTTAAAATCTTATCTTCCATAACTAAAGTATATATGCTACGATGTGCCTATAGTCGACAGCCAATTGGCACATAAAATTTATTGAGAAAACTACTCGACAATTCAAATGGAGAATTACTATGAAAATTCTTGAAGCTATTGGAGCAGACTTAAAAATGTCTATTGATGATCTTATTCACGAAATAAATGAAGTTAAAAAAGATGTAAGAAATATTAAAAGAAAACTTGATAATATTAAAACTAATGAAAAAGAATATTTTGATTAACTTAAAAAGAAATTTGGATTTATTCAATAAAACAATAGAAAAGTAATGAGCATAATCTAAATCTTACTAAAAAGTATGCTTAAATCAAGTTTAATCTTGACTATAATACCAATCAAGAACCTGCTTTCTTTTTATCTTACCAGTTGTAGTTTTTGGGAAATCTTCCATTCTTACTACTACCCTATCAGGCCGTTTATAAACTGTTAGAGATTTAGAGAATTTATTTATTTCCTGAGAAATTACATTTTCTAACTTCTGAGTATCATCTTGAAACTTGTTTTGCATTTCTTCTGTAGGTATAACTACAGATAATACTTCCTCTGTTCCTTTTTTAGGTCCTGATGTTACTGGAACTCCAATAACACAAAGTTCCTTTATAATTGGACTTTTCGATAATACAGCCTCTACTTCTTCAGGTTGAACTTTGTCTCCGCCGCTTAATACAATTATGTTTTTAAGTCTGCCAGTAACGTATAAATACCCGTCATCATCAATTCTTCCTTTATCACCCGTATGAAACCACCCATTTTTATCTATTGCTTCATTAGTAAGATCAGGTTTATTATAATAACCTTTCATAACATTTGGGCCTTTTACCAGGATTTCTTCTTCCTGAGATATTTTAACCATTACATTTGGAAGAGGTTTACCAACTGAACCTAAACGGTTATATTCTGGAGTATTCGCAGATATAACAGGACTTGTCTCGGTTAAGCCATATCCTTGATATATTGGAATACCTATTCTAGTAAAAAATTCAGCTATATCAATATCTAGCGGAGCACCACCACTAATAAATCCCTTAATTTCACCCCCAAGCCTACTATGAATTTTAAAGAATAGCAGTTTTCTTAAAAAATTAAAGGGAATAAATTTAGATATGTTGAAAAACAATTGAAATAGGCTTTGGCTTAATTTATCAGATCTGTGAACTTCTCTTTCTATACCCATTTTTAAGACTTTCAGGAACAATGGGACTGTAACAAGCCTGGTAACTTTCTTTTCCTGCATAATTTTCATAAACTCTTGTGGATAAAGAGTTGTAGTATAAGTAATTTGAGCTCCTCTATATAGCATGGTAATAAATCCGACAGTTATTTCCAGAAGATGGTTTAAGGGAAGAATTGATATAAGAGATTCTCTGGAAGTAAAATTAAAAACTTCATCAAAATTTTTAACTTGAGAAATGATATTTTTAAAAGTGATCATAACCCCTTTGGGATTTCCTGTTGTTCCTGATGTATAAACTATTAATGCTGTTTCATCGAGATTACGCTCTCTTCTTTTTTCTTCTGAATACTCTTTTAAACCGTATAAAGAATTAAATTCTTCTGAACACTTATTTTTATCAATAACAAAAACCTGCTCAATTGACTGAATTTCATTTTTTAGTCTATTTGCTTTCTCTATAAGATTTGGAGATACACAAATAGTATGAGGCTCACAATTTAACACTAGAGGCTTTAATTCATCAAAAGTAAGTTTAATATCAAGAGGTACAACAATAGCCCCGGAAATAATAGAAGCAAAAAAGGCAATTGCCCATTCAGGTCTTGATTCTGAAAGAATAGCTACCCTGTCCCCCCTTTGAACCCCATTCTCTATTAAATAGTTAGCCATGCATTGAGATAATCTTACCAGTTCAGCATAGCTTAAATCTTCCCATTTACCTTTTTCTTGAAATGATAAAGCTTTAAATGGAGCGTAAATATCAAACTTTAACTGCATTAAAGCAAGAAAATTATCGTAATAAGGTTTTTCTACTTTTTCTCTTTCTCTTTTTTCAAGAAAATTTTTCATATTTTGCACCCGTTTTTGTAGTTGTTCGGCTATAATTTTCTCCTTTTCTTCAAAATTACAATATGGAGGTCCAAATTGAATTGTTATCCCTCTAAATATTGGTAATTCTACCCTCCAGGGCCAGGCTTCATATCCACCTTGTATTGCAAATGGAATTATAGGAGCTTTACTCTTTTTATGAATATATGCAACTCCTTTTTCAAATTTACATATATTTCCGGTTGGAGTTGGTGTACCTTCTGGAAAAATACAAAGAATTTCTCCTGTTTTCAATCTTTCTATTACCTGACTCAAGGATCTAGCTAGATGTTTCTTAGATATAGCGATCGTTTTGAGACGTTTTGCTAACCATCCTATAACAAAAAGATTCTGAACCCAGGAAGCTGTAAGAAAGGTTACAGGTCTTTTGCTGGCTATCTCAATAATTGCACTGTCAAGCACACCCGTGTGATTTCCAGCAAGAATCATACCGCCTGAATCTTCTATATATTCTTCTCCTTCAATTTGTAATGGAAAGAATAAATTAAAAACAGGCCTTATAATATGGCGTATTACATAATGTGACTTGCTTCTACCAAATAATGAAGCTACTATTACTATTGCAAAAGAAATTATTGATAATAGAAAAAAAGCAATAAATCGTATTATCAGGGTTATCCTGGTTATGATTTTGCCGATAAATAAGCTGAAATTTCTCATTAATCGTTACTAACATATTAACCAATAAAAGATAAATACTCTTATAACCTTTTATCTAAGATTTATAAATCGTCAGTCAGACAGAAATATCTTTATTAAAGATCTATACTTTTTTACCAAAACCATCATAAAATTCTCAAATAAGGAGGTAACAAAAAATACTTACGCATAAAGTGATATTGTCATTGCGAGGAGGGCTGAAAGCCCGACGTGGCAATCCAAATTATAGCATTATTTAATGGATTGCTTCGCTTCGCTCGCAATGACAGATTTGCGTTTTAAAATACGCAATAATTTTTTGTTTGTTCCTTAATTTAAATAAGCTATCCTTTAGGTGCCATTACTTTATAGCAACATCTTGGAGCACATTCTTCAATTTCCTGTTCTGATAAAGTCCTATCTGAACAATCAGTGCAAACTAACTGCTCAGTAATTGGTCGATACTTGATTTTATGCCCATGGCACATAATATCTTGCTCTATTTCACTGCCACAATTTTCACAAATAAATCTAACCATTTTCTCTAACCTCTTATTTACCATTATTTTTGATTTTAAGCCAATAGAAAAATAAAAGTATTGCCAACTTTTCTAAAATTTTATTCAATTTTTTTAACGATATAAGTAAACAAGAAAAAGTTTTTACCTAAAAAACAATGGAATATCATCCCGAAATAAATTCGGGATTTATCCTGTATGCAAATAAAAGCTATAAGCGTTAACTGTATAGATGCCGGAACATATCCGGCTGACATCAGTAAGTATTTTTTCTTTCCTCCTTAAAACAAGAATATTGAATGACAGTAAAACCTATAATGAATCAGGATTTGTAAAATAATCACTATAATACAAATACAATAAACTTATTGAGCTAAATTATATTCCTTAGAGACTTTTTTACTTCTTTTTCAACAAAAGCCTTATTATGAGGAATATTACAGTTTACGCAGTTCCATATTAAATACTCTTTTGGAGTTCCCTCCCTTGTTTGAGTTAGTTTATAAAAGCCTTCCTTGGAATTTACCCTGCAAAAACCTATTTTATAAAGATTTTGCTTTTCATCAAAACCTATTTCAAAATCATAATTTGGACAAATGCACCCGTAGCAGCTTAAATCTTCTGCTTTCAGGTCATGGCACTTTTTGTCATTGATTAGCATTGGACAAAATTCTTGATATTCTGCCTGCATAGACTTGAAGGAAAATTTCTCCACTATTTTTTCTAATTCTAAATCTTTAAGTTCAGACAATCTCAAGTTTCTTTTTTGTATAATAACGTCTCTCATAGCAATTACTCTGGTTTTTATCTCCCAGAGTTCCTGGAAAGTAAGATTTGCTTTTGATAAATCAATATTCAAGATTATTTTCCCTTGAGATTCTTCGCTCCGCCCAGAATGACAGAGGTATTATTGGAATGATTGATGACTTAAGAATGTGGCTTAGCCACCAGTGGTGTTTTTATGCTTTGAGATTGTTTCGCAAAGTTTTATTTACGCTTATATCCTTATTTAATGGCTCACAATGACCACCACATTTTTGAGATTTTTTTTCAAAATGACAATAGTGCTTTTTACTTATTGCAGTTGATAATCGTAGTTTTGTTGATAGCCTCTTTTAGTTATAACATTTTTGCCGGAGTTTACCAGCTTTGTTGCAGAGCTACCAATGATTAATATGGTGGACATATTAATCATTTTCATATCATCTTTAAATTCCAGCAAATCTTTTACTGTCTTAATATAAATAGTCTCATTATCTCTGCCTAGATTCTGGGCTATTACAACCGGGGTATCTTCTTTACGGTGTTGTTTTAGCACTTCAAGGAATTTAGCATAAGGCTCTTTTCTTGAATGAGAAAGAGGATTATATAAACCAAGCACGAAATCAGCTTCTAATGCATTATTTAATCTTTTATAAATTAATTCTATAGGAGTAAGAAGATTTGATAACGATATAACTGCAAAATCATGCATAATAGGAGCGCCTGCTTTAGCTGCTGCTGTAAGTATAGAAGTAATTCCTGGCTCTATCACTACTTCAAGCTTATCCCAAAGATTGTTTGCATCGATAATTTCAAGCACTAATCCTGCCATGCCATAAACATTGGCATCCCCGTTTGAAATCAAAGCTACTTTTTTAGATTTTAATGTTTCTTGAACAGCATATTTACAACGATCGACCTCATGAGTCATCCCGGTTGAATATATTTCTTTTCCTTCTATTAAAGACTCTATATCCTTAATATACTTACTGTAACCAACTATCAGGTCAGCTTTATTCAAGCATTCAACGGCATTACCTGTTAGTTGCTGTATATTGCCAGTACCTGTTGAGACTATATAAATTTCACCCTTACTCATTTCAACTCCTTTAAAATGCTGCTGCTATTGTTGTATTCTTATAAACCTTTTTTTTGATAAATAGTGTCTTAAAAGGTGCAGCTAAAACTGCTGTAGGTTCAGCCACTCCTTTGATATTGAAAAATTCTTCCGCTTTTGACTTTGAAAAATCTTGATTTAACTGATTGATCTCATCTTTATCAAAGAAAGCAAGTTCTATTTTATATTTTTTACTAAATAATTGTAAGGCTTCTTCATCTTTTTTGGCATCAAATGAAGCTATGATTTTTATATCTTCAAAATTAAGTTTATATTCGTTTAGAAAATTCTTAATATCAGACTCCAATTCTTCCAAAGGCGTATCTCTATTTAGTCCTATTCCAAGAATAATAGGTCTAATCCTGATTTTAAATACCTCCTGATTTGTATCATTAAAAGGAGATAAAATTACAGTTGGATAGCCATTGTTTACAAGATTAGTCTCATTTAAACAGTTGTGAAATTCAATTTTTGATCCATCTAAACCTTCATTTTTTAAGTATTCAAAGATTTTAGGATAAGTTACCAGATTAATAGTGTGCCCATTAATAAGAGAATTGGAAATTTTTGCCAGTTTTTCAATATTTCCAATCTCAAACCCTGCTTTTTTAGCAAAATTATCAAAAGCAAATACGTTTAAAGAATCTGTTGCAGTAGTAATAAATGAGGTTAAATCAGGATTAATTTCTGTTAATTTTTGTGCCAGTTCATTAGCCCCGCCAATATGACCTGATAATAATGGTATTACTTGTGTGCTTGACAAATTTATAACTAGAATAGCCGGATCTATTGTTTTTGAATTAATTAGTCCTGCAATTTTTCTTACAACAATACCTGTTGCTGTAAACCATATTATTGCATCGCTATTTTGCCAGGCCTGATCAAGAATTTCATCAATTTCAGAATATTTTATATAATTAGCCCTAGTTTCAGGATTTTTGCTGCTTTTATGATAAATATTTATTTTAAAATCCTGATTTACTCTTACTAAATCCTCAACAGTTTTTTCTGCTGCTTCAAGTCCCGGATTGTTAACTGTTATTAGGGATATATTCTTCATTAATACTTTCCTGATGGCACGTTATAAAGATGTGATTCTTCTTTTTCTTCTTGATACAAATAATCTCCAAAGAGAATTAATGCGGTTCTTTTGATTCCAGCTTCTTTTACTTTTTCATGTATATTGCTCAAAACACCTTTAATCACTGCTTGCTCTGGCCATGTAGCTTTCTCCACTATCCAGCAAGGTGTATCATCGCTATAACCTAGTTTTTTAGCTGTATTATATAATTCATCCAATAATGCTACTGATAAGTAGAAAACTTTGGATGAATTTTTGCAGGATAAGATACTTTCAAGATTCTCAGGATTTGGCGTTTTTCCTTCTACCCTTGAGATGATTAATGTCTGACTAACTCCAGGAATGGTATATTCTATCCCTAAAGATGCTGCTGCACCAAATGCCGCAGTTACTCCAGGAATTACTTCATAAGAAATATTTTTCTCATCTAAAAACTTTATTTGCTTTGCAGTAGTCGAATATATGGAAGGATCACCTGTATGAACCCTTACCACATCACTTGTTTTGATATGCTTTTCGATAAAATCAAAGATTTCTTGATAAGACATATCTTCAGAACTCTCTACCAAGCAGCCTTCAGGGGCCCAGCTTAGAACTTCTCTTGGGACTAGTGAGCCAGTATATAGTATAACTTTTGCTGATTCAAGTATTTCTCTGGCTTTTACCGTTATTAACTTAGGATCTCCAGGTCCTGCACCTATAAATATTACTTTATTCATATATATTTCCTCATTTTTTTACTATTACTTGAAACAGCGTTCTTTCAGATTCTGCAATACTCAGTTTTATATCCTGAGAAATCTTTTTATAATTTGATATATCAATGCTTCTGACTTCATAATCAATATCAGCTTTTCTTAAAGTCAAAAGCAACTCTGATAAATTCTCAAGCACAACAACGTTTATGACCATTAATCCATTGTCTTTTAATTCAAGATATAGATTTTCTACTTGATTGAGAACCTTTTCCCCACCACCACCAATGAATATACGATCAGGTTTTGGAGCTTTTTTATAGTTTTCCAGCACATTGCCTTCGAATAATTGTGTACCAGCTACCTTATGATTAGTAAGATTTCTCTTGATAAAGGCGCATTGCTCTTCATTCTTCTCAAAAAGCAGTGATCTGATTTTGAAAATCTTATAAGCATCAATAGAAACCGACCCCGACCCTGCTCCTATATCCCACATTAAAAGATTTGGCTGTAGTTCTAAAGATTGGAGAGTGATTGCTCTTTTATCGGTTTTAGTAAGCATACCAGCGTTAGTCTCAAAGTCTTCATTATTTGAGAAAGTTTGAGAAATATCATACTTTCTCTCTATTAAAAGAACATATGGAACTAAGGCTTGCTTGATTTCCTCCAGAGACATTTCTTTTGTTGCTTTATACAGGTCAAATTTGGTTATTCTTTCATCGTCAGAGCCCAATTTTGATCCAATATAGAAAATAAGATCATCTTGTATAAATCTTGTATCATCTGCAATTTTCTGTAATGAATGCTCATCACAAAGTAGAAATGCATATTTTGTTGTCAGGAATTTTGTTAAATCAAGAAAATCTCTGCCATGAAGAGAAAGCGCAGTTACTTCACTCTCCGGTATATTTAGCTTTCTAAGGATGTAATCTTTAGAAGACTCGGCTGGTAATACGTTAACTCTATTAGAGTCAAATTCTGGAATTTCGTTTTCTAAATATCGTAAAATCTCTTTAGTTGCCGAATAAAATATAGGGCTTCCTGTCACAACATAAAGAATTTTCTTGTTTTGTAAGTATTTTTCTTTGATAAAAAGCCTTATCTCCTTAAAAGGTAAAAAATTCACCTCTAAATTTGCGGGTAATAACTCCTTGTTTTCTGGAGTATCAAAATTAATATCTGTTATAAGACAATCAAACTCTGAGCACTGAACTTTTTCTATTACTTCAGCTAATGAATATAAGTTAATTCCAGAACCAGCTATTGTTAGCATTTTATTTTTCCTGACAGTTTTACCAATTTACTATTTTTATAAATATTCTACTTCCATATTGAATATATGAGAACTATCTTAAGTATGAACTTTTCTTAAAAAGAGAAAAAATTGTCAGGAATGATATTTTTCATATCCCGCCCACCACCCTTATAGGACAAGAGGGCTTCGCCCTCTTATGAACTCCTGAAATATTGAAGAATTGTTTCTTATGCTATTAAATATATAAAGACTTTCTTAATAAGATTTACGATATTTTACTCTGTCTCCGTCAGTTAAGATAATTTCAATTTGAATATTGTTTAAATTAAGTTCGATTGCCCAATTTTTTAGCTCATCTAGCGCATTATTAATTATAATTTGATAAAACTTATCGCTATATTCAGAATATTCAGCAATTATAGTTTTTTCAAGTGAGCCAATAATTGTTATATCATCACAAATCGAAGTTATAATAGCAGGGAATTCTTCTTTTTCTAGCCAGCATCTAACCAGATTAAAATCTATATCACCATATCTGTTATTTGTATTCTTCTTCCCTTGAGCAATTTTCGTTAATTTTCCAATATTTGTAACTATAGTTACTTTATTAAATTCCTGTTCTGCAAGCAATTTCAAAGAATCAAAGACAAAATTTCCAATTTCTACTATATATTCTTCAGGTTGATAATTATTTTCTGCAAATTTCAAAGAAGAATTTCCCATTGTAAATATAATATTTTTTATTCCATTTTGAGCAGCAACATTAATTTCAGCAGCCAAAGAATCAAGATATGCTTCTGATGAAATAGGCTTAACTACACCTTTTTTGCCAATAAAAGAAAGACCTCCAAGAATTCCTGCTTTAGCATTTGCGGTATTTTTAGCTATTTCTTCACCATTTTCCACTTCAAATACAATAAAAATCTCTTTATTATCTTTGATATTAAGCTCTTTAAAAACCTGATCAGCTGATTCTTTCATCATGCCAAGTGGAACAGGGTTTATGGCAGGAAAGCCAACAGGAGCATCAAGGCCTTTTTTAGTAACTATTCCAAGACCTTTACCAGCCCAAATCAATAATTGGCCTGATTCTAGTTGTAAATTATGTGGTTGATGAGAAATTTCCTGTTTTAAATAAGGTATTTCTTCCAAATTATATCCTGCCCAGCAAATGATTTTGCAACCTTTCGTCACATCAACATCATCATTATCTGACTTTACTACACTTACCAAAACATAATTGTCTGTTTTCTTTATATTACCTATATCAAGCTCAACATCATCACCTTCAGGCAAGTTAATAGAAATAGTTTTAAAATCAGTTTTACCTGTCAATAAAGAAAATAATGCCGCTTTAAGAGCTGAAGTGGCATGGCTTCCTGTAGTATATCCTGATTTTAAAATTTTCTTAGTTTCCATATCTGATATTAATGAGCCTTTTTATGTTATTCATCGTATATTTTATCTTCAACCCTGAAATTTTTTAATGATTCCGGTTCTTTTCCTTCAACCAGTGAAATTATTAGTTCTTTCCACTGATCATCAGTCCACTCATGCACTCTCTTCCAGGCTGAGAAAGATTGTTCAGGAGTAAAGTTAGCTGTATTAGCATTTTTATAAGCGTAAGCAAATTTTCTAAACCTACAAGCACCATTACAATAGGTTCTGGTTACTTTTACTCGATTTTCACCTTTGTCATAGCCAAGTTCTTTTATAATATCTCTGATTTTGTCAGCCAGGTTATCTGAAGTCTCCTCATCCTGACATCTATGACCATCACAAATAAATATTTGCACGGCAGAGAACATTATAGGCTTGTTTTTATCAAGTTCTTTGGGCTTGCAGGCAAATCCTTCTACGACATCAGAGCCCATTGAATTTTTCTTGGTCATTTTTTTACCTTTTAATAGACTTATTTATTATTAAGGAACAAACAAAAAATTATTGCGTATTTTAAAACTCAAATCTGTCATTGCGAGCGAAGCGAAGCAATCCATTAAATAATGCTATAATTTGGATT
>MFRQ01000105.1 GCA_001784615.1 Candidatus Melainabacteria bacterium RIFOXYA2_FULL_32_9 | reverse complement strand
TCAAAGCAAGAATTTATGTAGCTGGCAACTTGAATTATATTGAATTAAAATTCTCAAAAATTATATGAATATGATGATTTGGCGGGTTTTTGAGAATTTGGGCTAAAATTAATTAGAAATTCAAGTTAACTTGTTAAGAAAAGTTTATTAAATTGCAGAATAATGAAATATTTCTTAAGCTGGAAATAAGATTAATTAAGCAAGGATGACTTAAAAATGAGATCAAATATGCGTGGGGATAAGCATAGCAATAGATATAGAAAGATTTTAAAGAAAAGAAAGTTAATAGCTCGAAGAAGATTAAGATTTATATTATTTTTAGTAATTATAATAAGCATAACTTTCTGGAGTATCGGGCAAGTAAAGCATAATTTTGACAATAAAGTAAGTCAAAAAAGAATACATAAGTATGTTAACGATAATATGCTGACAGATGCAGCTAAAGCAGGTGATATATCTGTAATTAAAGTTCTGCAACTACAGGGAATTGATCTGAACACAACTAATTTTACTGGGCAGACGCCTTTAATGATTGCTGCTCAAAATGGTCATACAAAACTTGTTAAATTTTTACTTGATAATGGAGTAAATATAAATAAAGTAGATGACCTGGGTAGAACTCCTTTAATGAAAGCCGCTCAGTATGGTGATATTAACATGATTAAGCTTCTTACTGAGCAAGGAGCCAAGGTTAATGCAGTAGACAATGGAGGAATGACTGTTTTGATGTTTGCTGCACTTAATAATAAACACTCTAATGTTCTAAAATTCTTTATAAAGAGTGGTGTAGATGTTAATGCCAAATCAAAATCAGGCCAGACGGCTTTAATATTGGCATCAGCTAATAATGATACAGATATCGTTAAATATTTAGAAAATAATGGAGCTGATATCAATGTTAAGGAACAAAAAAGAGGATTAAATGCTCTAATCGCAGCTGCTGGAAATGGCAAAATAGATACAGTTAAGTTTTTAGTTAAAAAGAAATGTAATATTAATGATACTGATACAGATGGAAACACAGCTCTTGCTTATGCTGCTGCAAAAGGGCATATTAATGTTGTTAAATATTTGCTGAGTCAGGGAGCAAATATTAATGCTGAAAATATAGCAGAAGATACTGCTTTATCAGCTGCAATTGCTAATGGACAATCAAAAATGATTGATTTTTGCATAAGAAATGGTTCTGATATTAATAATAAAAGTAAAAATGGCAGGACTCCTCTGATTAATGCTGTTAATAATGGAAATATAGAAATAATCAGATGCCTTTTCAATAAGGGTGCTGATGTTAATGCAGAGGATGAAGCTGGTGAATCAGCTTTAATGCATGCAGCCAGGAGACGTATTTATGTAACTCTTGTCGGGAGCAATAATTCTGATAAAATTATGATTCAGGACAGCCCGAAACTTGAGAGAAATATTATTCAGCTTTTATTGAATAATGGTGCTGATGTTAATGCTAAGAATAATAATGCTGATACTCCTTTGATATTAGCTTCAAGTTACGGTAATACTGAGATGGTTAATATGTTATTAAGGAGTGGGGCAAGTATTAATGCTAGAAACAAAAATGGGACTACAGCTCTGATCAAAGCTATTTCCAAGGATGATTATGATACAGTGAAAGTGTTAATAGAAAATAAGGCCAATATTTCTCTTAAAGACAACCAGGGTAAAAATGCTTTATCCTGGGCAAATCAAAAAGGAAATACAAATATAATTAAGCTTGTATCAAAACGATAAACTTTATTGGGTAATGGTAAAAATTAAAGTGATAAATAGAGCAATAATCCGGCTAATCGTCGCACTGTCATTGCGAGGCAGCAAAGCTGCACCATTAAACTCTACAATCTTAGTCTTAATTACAGTGATTTATGAGTTATAAAAGGTGACTGTGTCACCAATCCAAATAATATTATACTATCTTTTTTTGGATTGCTTCGTCACTTCATTGCATTTCGTTCCTCGCAATGACACTAGGAAAATTTGATTTCTGAATATGTTCTATATCACTTTGTTTTATACTACCACTCTTTATTGTAATTCGGTTTTTTCCAGTTTTGCTAATCTGGCAGATTTAATCGCTGTAGAGATTTTGCTGATTACATATTTTTTATGTTCATCAAATTTATCAAAACTTATATTAGTACTGATTTCCTTTAATCTGGTACTGACATCTGCTAAAGGTAGCAGGATTCTAATAGAATCTGCTCTTATTGCTACACCTTTTAATCTTTCTCCGGTAGTTAGGAAAGTTGAGAGGAAATGAATAAAGTTTTCGTCATTCTGTTTTATTTTTTCAACATAATAATTAACTTGTCCACGATATCCCAATTTTTTGTAATTGGCTAAAATTAGCGCTATATTCTCGTGTCTATATAGTCTTTCATAAGTTTCAATTTTCGTCTTGATTAGCTCTCTTAGTTCGTATATATGTTCTTGATTAATAATTATTCTATTTAATACACAGTTATAGATTATTAATGAACTAATATATATATTGTCTTTTGTACTGTTAATAGCTTGTTTTAAGATGCTAAGCCTATCATCAGGACTTTCTATTATGTTTATATAATAGAGAATAATATTATTAATTTTATTTATATCAATAAATTGATCGTTATATAACTTATCTCCAAGGTTTGTTAGCCCTATAATAATACCTTTCTTATCTTCAATAGTAATATTATTTATAAACTTGCTGAATAATGAGAATTTTTCAGGATTAACAAGGCGTGTGAGGAAATCATCAATTTCATAATTTTCAAGCTTAAATAGTTCTTCCTTAAAGCTTTGAAAATCTTTAATACTCGAGATTAATCTGTTAATTTTTTTGGAGGAAATTTTGGTTTCAAGTATAGCTGATTTAAAGTAAGTATCAAAGTTTCCGGGATCAGAAATTGACGGGTCTATTTTAAATCGCATTAAATCAGCCTCGCTGGGGCTATTTCCACATAAATAGTCAATTTTAGGGAATAACCAGCTTAAAATATATTTTAATTCTTCTTCAGATAATTTTTCTCTTTTTTGAATGATCTTATTAAAGTTATTTCTGGTAAGTTTTTCCAGTGCTTCTGTGTTTGCAGGTTTGTTTAATATTTTCCCGTAGCAGAATAATTCTTTGTTATTTTTTATTTCATCGTAAATATAAGGCTCAAAAACCTGTATTGCTGTTATTGCTAAGAATTCAACTATACTAATTTCGCTTTTGGCTAGTTCAAAGTCGAATTTCAAAACATTCATATAGCGATTTATGTTTCTAATATCTTTAAAGAAGACTTTTAGTCCGCAATTATGGAGTATTTTCCAATAGTCTTCAATGAATCTTTCTTTTTCATCTTTTAATAACTCTTCTATCTCATAGTGAAGCAGTTTATAAATTTTACTTTCAGGAATAGTAGGAACTACAAATGGTACTTGTATAATGTCTTCAATATAATCTGCTCCTGAGCAGCCTTTTAAAGTTTCTTCCAAGGTTCTGAGAACAACATCTTTATTAAAAGAAAGTATATAAACTGTATTTGGAAAATCGGCCAAGGATTTAACCAATTGGAAAACTTGCTTAATCTCTGTTCCATTAAGTCTATCTATATCATCGATTACGATAACAATCTTGTTTTGTAATATTTTTAAAGCGTCATCGATTTCTTTTCTTAAATAATCAAGAGTATCCTGATTGTACTCACTTATAACAGGATCGGATTTCTGGACATAATTTAATATTTGAGTGAGTGAAACAGGTTGGAATATTTTTGCGATAGTTTGTAACTTATCTGCTATGTTTTTAAGTTCCGGCGAATGATTTGTATTACTGAAAACATAAGACAGATGTTTAAAAAATTGGTAAATTAACTGATTCTGCTCTGAAAAGTTCCAGGGATTAAATTTAATAATTATAGGTTTTTGGCCATCATCTTTACTAAGAGAATTAATGTGCTCTAAGGCCATATTTATGATGGATGTTTTTCCAAATCCCCAATTTCCATAGAGTCCGATTACAAGGCTATCTTGTAATTCATGCCTGATTATTGATTTTGCTAATGATCTTGCAAAATCACTTCTTCCAAGTGTATCTTCTTCAAATGATTTAATTGGTTTATCTGTAAAAAACATGCTTTACCACCTTATTATAGTTATTTATTATATAATATTTGATAAATTTATATAAGTATGTTTAATTAAGAATTTAGTATTATAGAAAAAGGCTAAATATTGAGATGAATTTTAAGAAAATAACTGTTTCATTTTTACTTATTTCCAGCTTGGCTTTTCCTGCAAGCTTTGGACAGGGAATCCAAAAAAATGAAAATAATACGGTAAATACTCAGATAAATAAGGAGTTATACTATAATTTCAGCTTTCAAGAATTGATAGAATTGTCAAAAACCAAGTCACCTAACGGTGTTTTAAAGGAAAAGGTGGACTATATTCTAAATAATCCGATAGTTGATAATTCATTTAGCTCTGGTGAAAATATAAAATTGCAGAAAGATCCTAAAATAGGAGAATTTATTCGATTTGCCAGTTGGAATATTAATAGAGGTTTTAGTTTAGATAGAATAAAACTATTATTCACTAATACAGATAAATTATTAGCAACCATTGATGCAAAAAATAAGCAAGATGTAATAAAAATTATTGATCAAGAAGCTAAAATTCTTAAAGATGCAAATATTTTGATTTTAAATGAAGTTGACGTTGGCATGCCAAGAACAGGATATAAAAATGTAGTAGAGGAATTGGCACAGGCATTAAAGTTAAATTATGCTTATGGAGTAGAATTTTTGGAAGTTGACCCTGTACATCTTGGTTTGGAAGATTATAAATGGTCAGAAGAAAGATTCTTATTTCCTAATGATGAGAAGATTATAATAGATAAAAACAAATATAGAGGGCTACATGGTACCGCTATTCTCAGTCAATATCCGCTGAAGAACTGTAGAATGGTTAGATTACCTCAGGTATACGATTGGTTTGATGGTGAGAAAAAGAGAATCTCAGAACTTGAGGTTATAAAACGCCATGCTGCTGAAAAAATATTTAGAGAAGAAATGATAAGGGAAATCAGGCAAGGTGGTAGAATGGCACTGCTTGCTGATGTTGAAGTCTCTGGATTAGATACCCCGATTACTATAGTAGCTGTTCATCTTGAGAACAGATCTGTACCAAAGGGTCGCAAAAAGCAAATAGTTACTCTTTTGAAAAGTATTGAAGACATAAAAAATCCGGTAGTTGTGGCAGGAGACTTAAACACTACAACTTGGGATGGAACTCCTACCAGTGTTACCAGAGAAATTAAAAAGAAGTTAAAAGATCCTGAATTTATCACAAGAACGGCAATATCTTGTGTATTTCCGCCTGTAGGTATGATAAACTCAGCCATATATGCAACTAATTTTGCTAGAAAACATACAGATCCTACAGTAAAAAATATTCCAATTATTGCTCCAAATAAAGAAAGAGAGCTATATGAAGCAATAAGGGATATGAAATTTAATGATGGTTACAGATTTGATTTTAGAGGAGAAAAAGAAAAATCTACAAATGGTAAAGCTGGAAGGCTATCTAATTCAAATGAAAGATATATTAAGGGATTTATACCGACATTTATTTTTGAAAGACCTCTTCATTTTGGCAAATATAAACTAGATTGGTTTTTTGTCAAAGCTTATTTAAAAGATCCTAAAGATAAAACAGGGCCATATAAGTTAGCTCCTCACTTTGGAAGAACTTTATTTGATTTAAATTATGTATTTAATACGCCTCTTGCCGATCATGTTCCTATAACGGTTGATTTGCCGATTAATGAACCTGTAAAGCTTAAAGAAGATAAAACAGATAAAGAAGTTACCATAGAAGAAGAAAAAGCTTTTTAACAATTGTTAAAAAAAGCTAAAAAACCTTGCAATTTTTTTGTATTGTGGTATTATGGTATTTAGATACTGGAATATTAAATTAAGAAGGGAATTAATAAAATTTTACGTAGTGCTACAACGTGAATTGATAACTTTAAATTAGGTCCATCCATTTCAAAGAATACAACGATGACTTAAGTTAGGTAATGGATATTACCAAAAGTTTTAAAAAAGATTTTTAGCTTGTAGATTACAAACTCCTATAATTAGCAGGAGGCAGAAAATATGATAAACCCTGGAAATGCAGCTTACGATGATAATATTTCCAATGAAATTAAAGAAGTTTTAGAAGTAATGGAACAGCTTTATGATAGCTGGTTAACAACATTAAAAGCTAAAAAAGATAATATAAAAAGGATCAATCTGGATTCAATTATAGAACTTATCGCACTGCAAAAGGCTAAAGGCGAAGTTAAAAATCGAAGGGATATAATAGCATATATTGACGGCATAATTGGTGATTAAATAATAATATTGTAATTGATATAGCAGCCTTATTTTAATTAATAAGGCTGCTATATCAATTATTTGTAAGTTTTAAAGTAGATAAAATAAAGATATTTTTTTTATCTACTTGCTATCTTGTCGTTTTTAATCTATATATTTTTATGTGTATGTACCTTAATGAAAGAGGGTTATTTAGATGGTAAAAATAGCTATAAACGGATTTGGAAGAATTGGTCGTAACACATTAAGAGCCGCAGTTCAAAGTGGAAACTTTGATAAGGTTGAGTACGTTGCTATCAACGATCCTGGCCTTGATCCAAAACAAGCAGCATTTCTTTTAGTGCATGATTCAGTTATGGGCAAATTTAATGCTGATGTAAAAGCAGAAGAAGATGGCATTGTAGTAAACGGTAAAAAAATCAAATTTTACGCAGAAAAAGATCCAGCAGCTTTACCTTGGAAAGCTTTAGGCGTTAAAGTTGTTGTTGAATCCACAGGATTCTTTACAGATGCTAAAAAAGCAAATGCTCATATCACAGCTGGTGCTGAAAAAGTTATTATTTCAGCTCCTGCTAAAAATGAAGATGTTACAATCTGTTTAGGCATTAACGAAGATGTTTATGATCCATCAAAACATGCTGTAATATCAATGGCTAGTTGTACAACAAACTGCTTAGCTCCTATAGCTAAAGTTCTTCATAAAGAATTTGGTATCATCGAAGGTTTAATGACAACTGTTCACTCATATACAGGTGATCAAAGAATCTTAGATGCTGGTCATCAAGATTTAAGAAGAGCTAGAGCTGGTGCTTTAAATATCGTTCCTACAACTACTGGTGCTGCTAAAGCTGTTGGTTTAGTATTACCTGAATTAAAAGGAAAATTAAACGGTTTTGCTATGAGAGTCCCAACCCCTGACGTAAGTGTTGTTGATCTCGTTGCAAGAACAGAAAAACCAGTTACCATTGAATCAGTTAATGCTGCTCTTAAAAAAGCTGCTGAAGGTGAATTAAAAGGTATTTTAGAATACGTTGATGAACCATTAGTAAGTACTGACTTTATCGGTTCACACTATAGCAGCAGCGTGGATTCAAAATTAACCATGACAATGGGTGAACATATGGTTAAAGTTGTTTCCTGGTATGATAATGAAATGGGCTATAGTACAAGACTTGCAGAATTTATTGTGTTTATAGCTAATAAACAATAAAATTTGATAAAGAGCGGCGGTTAGGCTTTGACTTCTATTATTAATAGAAATGAGTTACCGCCGCTTTTAATTTTATTAATTTAAAAAGAGGTATTAATAATGACTAGAAGACCCGTTATTGCAGGAAACTGGAAATTACATAAACTTGTTGATGAAGCTGTTGCTTTAACTGAGGATATTAAAGTTAAATTAATGGACTTAAACAAAGATGCAATGCCTATCGTTGCTGTATGTCCTACTTTTACTGCGCTTCATTCAGTTGGTAAGATTTTAGAGCACGGTAAAGGAATTTATCTTGGCGCTCAGGATTGTTACTATAAAGATTCTGGAGCTTATACCGGTGAAGTATCAATTCCTATGCTTCATGATGTTGGAGTAACAACGGTAATTATAGGTCATAGTGAAAGAAGAGAATATTTTGGTGAAACAAATGAAACCGTAAATCTTAAAGCAAAAGCTGTTCTTTCTCATGGACTTATTCCTATTATCTGTTGTGGTGAAACATTAGAGCAAAGAGAAGCTGGTGTGACTGATGAGCATATTGCAACTCAGATTAGAGCTGCTTTAGTTGGTATTAGTGCTGAAGATATTGCAAAATCAGTATTTGCATATGAGCCAATATGGGCTATTGGAACAGGCAAAACTTGCGATGCTCAAGAAGCTAACAGAGTAATTAAAATGATCAGATCAGTAATTGCTGAAGTTTCTACTCAGGAAGCTGCAAATCAAGCCAGAATTCTTTATGGTGGAAGTGTTAAACCATCAATCATCGAAGAGCAAATGTCAATGTCAGATATTGATGGAGCTTTAGTTGGTGGTGCAAGCCTTGAAGCTGATAGTTTTGTTGGCATAATTAAAGGTACTATGGCTGTAAGAGCTAAATAGTCTTTAGAGTTTAATAATGACCATAAAATTAGTTAAAAAAGAATTAACTATAAAAGGAAATGAGATTCAGCTTTTCAAAGCTGAATCTCATTCTTCAGAAAAAGGCAAAACAATTCTGTTTATTGGAGTATTCCATGGTGATGAACCTGAGGGTGAACCATTAATATTAAATTTAATGAATGAGATAACTAATAATCCTGCAATTATAAACGGAAATATAATTTTATTTATTCCTGTTTTAAATCCGGATGGTAAAGAATTGAATACCAGGGGGAATGCAAACGGAGTTGACTTAAACAGGAATTTTCCTACAAAAAATTGGGAATTATCTTCTAAAAAAGATGAATATTATTCAGGAGAATTTTCTGCAAGTGAGCTAGAGACAAGATTTTTAACTAATGTAATTGATGAATATAAGCCTGATGTGATAATAACACTTCATACTCCATATAGAATTGTAAATTATGATGGTCCAGCGAAAGAATTAGCCGAAAAGATATCAAGATTAAATGGATATCCCGTTCAAGAAGATATTGGTTATCCAACTCCAGGATCTTTTGGTAGTTATGCAGGAATAGAAAGAGGTATTCCTGTAATCACCCTTGAACTGCCTGATAATGTCAATATTGAGCAATTATGGCAGGAAAATAAAGCGGCATTTTCAGAAATAATTAGAAATTAGCTATATTTCAATTAAAGTGATGCTTAGAACCTATCCGACAAAAATTTTAGAAAGAACCATAACGCAACAGGCAATATGAATAAAGGCTAAATAATTAGCGGGAATCTTTTCCCAT
>MFRQ01000104.1 GCA_001784615.1 Candidatus Melainabacteria bacterium RIFOXYA2_FULL_32_9 | reverse complement strand
ATCAATCAGATTACAAGATTCTTTCGATACAGCTGTAAGAGGCTTATATGTGTACGGAGCTAAAACCGTAGTTCCTAATGCTTTAGCTAAATTAATCTGTACCGTTTCCTAGTTTATTGCTTGTGAGTAAGTAATAAATTAATTATTTAAAAGCAATGCTTAGATCAGATACTCATTCTACTTCTTTGATCTATGCAGTTTCTTAATTCTCTCCTCTCACTCCGTAGCGGGAATGTTGATTTTTCAGTATTCCCGCTATTGTTTTTATTTAAGCTTATTGCTGGTGGGTAAGTAGCCAATTAATTATATAAAGCAAGGTCCAGAGCAGATACCCACCCTACTTCTCTATTACATATTAATAATAAGTCTAATGATAGTGTATTAAAATGAAAAATGATGATATTTGGCTGGTTTTTGGTTGTAGTCCGTTTATTAACAAAATAAAAAATAAAATACCGCTTTTATTAAAAAAATATCATTCAATCGGAATTAATTGTTTTCCTGCGTATTATCCGGATTGTGAATACTGGTTGTTTAATGATGCCGGTGTTTTTACTAATCTGGTTAAAAATAATTACAACAATCAAAAGTTAATCGTGAATAAAAACCTTGAAAGTGAGCTGAAAGCTCTCTGGATTAATCAACATAGATACATTATTCAAGATAACTTTGTTATTCCTCCGTATTACATATTTGAAACTGTTACAGATAAACCTGTTTTTGAGAAAAATGGAAAATTATTCGGTTCTTATACTTCTGCTTTGCACGCTATTAATTATGCGATTCTTGAGAATGCTAAGGCGGTTGTATTAATTGGGGTTGATTTAAGTCCTTCCTGGGATCATTTTTATGATAAAAGGCCTGTTGGTAAGCCTAAAAAAGAGCTGGAAGTTATTAAAAATCACTTAAATCAATTTGGATCACATATAAAAATCTATAAAGTTAACATAAAAGCAAATTTAGACGTTGAATATATAAGATTGAATACTCTTTTAAGCGAAAATTTTTTTGAAAAATTTATTGCTAAGATGCTCCACCTCTGGTGGAAGATGATACAAAAGCTGAAATCATTTGTGAATATTTACAAATTTAAATAGAGTTATTTTGTAAAGGAGGTCACTATGTCTAAGAATAAGAATGAAAGTCTCGAAGCTGCTTTGCTTGGTGACGAATTATCAAATGTTTATGAGCAGGAAATAGAAAACAAAATAGAAAAAGAAATTGCAGAAGCCAGAAAGCTTAAAGAAAAAGAAGCCAACAAGGAAAAATATGAGGTTATTATCACTGATATAAAACAGGTTCCGACTGAAAAAAGATTCGATAAAAGCTGCGTTTATAAGGTTTTTAATCGTAAACAAAAAACAGAGACCTTTGTAAATGGGGAACAGGCAGAAAATATGCTGAAATATTCCGATGATTATGTGATTAGGTTTGATCACAGGGTTGAATATAAGTAATTTAAGATTATGGCTGGTCATTTTTGTTGGGTCAAACTGGTTTGACCCAACCTACACAACTATTAAGGAAATAAAAAAGTATAGTATTAATCAATTTTGTCATTGCGAAGATTCCGAAGGAATCTGTGGCAATCTATCCTTTTTACAATTAAAAGAACTATTCAAAATCGGTAAGATCATCACGTAAAGTGACCGTGTCACATATAAAATATTAGGAGATTAAGTAAAAATGGCGAATTTTTACGACATACTGCAAAATGTTTGTATTCTTGCTCATGAGGAATTGCCTTCCTCTTTTAGTGATTCTAGCGATCCTTATCCTGAAATTAAGCAGTATATTAAAAATACGGTTGAAGAAATATGCTCAAAATTTCCCTGGACTTTTAGAGAAAAGAAATATGAGCTTACAACCACTGCAACGCAAAGAGAATATACACTTCCTACAGGATTACTGGCTGCAAATATTCTTCAAGATGGGATTAGAATTGAAAGTTTCTCAAAACCTCTTTATTTTATGAATCATTATGACCTTGATAAGCTTATTTTATCAAGTGGAAAGCCTTATAGATATTCAGTTTACTCAGGCAAACTTATTTTAGACCCTACTCCTGATGATGTTTATAATGTTCAAATTAAATATTTAACCGCTAATTTTGCTACTAGTGCTGATGGCTTGACAGAAAAGTCGAATCTTAGCCTTGAAACGGATATTTCAATAATTCCTGACAGACATGCGAAAGTTATCGAGTGGGGAACATATTCTCTATACAGGCAGAACTTTAAACCAGATGAGAAATATGGTTTAGCCAGAAATAAATTCCTTGAATACCTTCTTGATATGCAAAAAGAAGATGGATATGGTCAGGATTCTTCTGCGAGTATAAATATTGACATTCAATACAACGTAAATACAGCATTGCTCGGGGATTTTTTCAATCCCAGAACTTAACTTTATGAGGTAATAAAATGGTAAAACTGAATTATTTTAACATTACAGGAGGATTAAACAAGTTCTCCTCCATTGCCTCATTGAATGAGTCTGAGAAAAAGACCGATTGGTATGATGCTCAAAACATTGAAGGGCATAAATCAGGCGGGCTTGTTAAAATGAAAGGCAATATAAACGTAAATCAAACTTCATTGCCTGCAAATACTAAAATTTTAGGTATTTTTGACTATATTAAAGGTGGCGTTCACTATCCCGTTGTAAATACCTCTGAAGGCAAGTTGTACAGGCTTAATCTTTCAACAGGACTGCTTACTCAGGTTTACACAGGCCTGAATCAGACAGCTAAATGTTGTTATACTAACTTTAACAATGGTGTTATCGTTACTAATGGTGTAAACACTCCTGTTTTTTATGAAGAAGGAGTTGGTTCATCTCTATTAACAGGTACTCCACCTGTAGGCTTGCCTATTGAAGCTTTTAAAGCAAGGGTTTTTATTGCTACAGAGTCAACTCTGCATTACTGTGCCCTCGGTAACCCTAATGACTGGACAACCGCTAATGATGCCGGTTTTATTGCGAATTTTCACAATGATTCAAGTCCAATTATTGCTTTGAAAAATTATGGTGAATATCTTGCAATATACAAAAAACAGGGAATATATTTATTAACAGGTTCATCACCCGCTGATTTTGCCATTGTGCCTGTGTCAGATAAAGGTTCATTAAGCAGTTGGGGAATAGGAACCATTGATAATAACCAGTTTTTCTTTAATGGAGACTCTATTACCCCGCTTAGATTTAACGAGCTTGGTCAGGTTATGCTTGCTGATGATGTTTCCATTAAAATAAAGCCTGCTCTCGATGAACTTGACAGCTTAAAATTTAATCAGGTTGTGTGCATTCCTTACCAGAAAAAGAATCAGATATGGTTTTATTTTTCAACGGGCGTTGATCAAAATCTGGATGTCTGCTATATATATGACTTTTTCCACAATAGTTGGCACAAAAGAGTTGGTTTTCCTGTCACTTGCGGCACCGTAATAGACAGTGTTATTTATACAGGAACTGCTGATGGTAAGATTTTACAGGAAGATTATGGAGATGATTTCGACGGTGATGCAATTGAAGCCTGGTGGTATTCTCCATGGTTTACTTTTGGAAAACCTGGCATTCCTAAAGAAATAAACAGCTTTGATATTTGGCTTTATCAAGATCAAAACCATTCTATAGACGTTTTATACTCAAAGAATTATGGACAAAACCATTTATTTAAGTCAATAAGTGTACTTGGTGAAGATGATTTAATCTGGGATGTTAGGAATTGGGATTCTGACGGCTGGTCGAGTTCAAAGGCCATTAAAAAGAGGATAAGACTTAACGGAAAATACGAGTCTATTCAAATCGGAGTTCGTAATATTGAGGCAAATCAGCCTTTTACTGTTTTGGGATTTTCGTTTGATCTTGAGGTCGCTGATTTATGATTAAATTTATTCCGGTTTTAGCCGATAAGTCAAAGGCAAAATTTGAAAATCAACAGTATTTACCCTTTATACTAAACTTATTCAGTAGATATAAAGACGTTCTTATTGATGATTATTATCCTAAAGATACTTTTGATCTTATTTCATACATAGTTGATGAGATTAATCAGCTTTATCCCTGGTTTTTATTGATATCAGTTGATGATAATCCAGTCGGGGTTGTCTGGATTTCGCATTGGCATGGGACACCTGATAAATACCATTCTTGCCAGCTTCATTCCTATATTGACAAGAAATATTGGGGAAAAACCACTAGAAATATTCTCGATGAGCTCTTGAATATTCTGTTTAATGAAATTGGTGTTGAAAGAGTGCAGATGGAAATTCCTGAATTTAATCATAAGGCCTGCGCTTTTGCAAAAAGAATGGGCTTTATTCAGGATGGCATCATTAGATGTGCAACTATGAAAGATAATAAACCGGTTAACAATATTTTATTTAGTAAATTGAAAGGAGAATACGAATATGGGAAGAGGTAAAGCACCAGAACCTCCGCAATTTTCACCAAGTGAAATTCGCTATGGTAATAATGTCGTGGGAAGAACTTATCAGGATCCAACAGGTGCTATAATTAGTCAGTATTTCCCTGATCCTTTAGAAGCAGAAAGAAGAACACTTCTTCAGCAAAAACTTAATTCAATTGCTCCATCATTAGGCTTGACAGCTCCTGAATTGGCTCAACAGTATAATCAAACTGAAGCTGCTTATGTCGATGATGCTAAAACTAAGTTTTTAGATCAGTATAATCCTACTTTGAGAGACTTAAGAGAAGATATAGCTTCCAGATTCGGTACTCTTAATTCTTCGCAGTTTCTTAATGGTCTGACTGATCTTGAAAAAACAAAGGCATCAGCTTTTGCAGATATCGTAAATCAAGGAAAAATGCTCAAGTATGATCTTGTTAATCAGGATGAAACAAGAAAATTAAATGCTATGCAAGCTCTTAGTGGCCTGTTAAATGGGGATGTCGCTAACTTTATGAATGGTGTACAAGCTCCTCAAAGTTCTGCAAACCTTATTAACGGTTTGTCAAACAATCAATGGGTAAATATGTTAAACGATTACAGGCAGAGCATTGCGAATAATAAAAATACCAGAACAAGCCAGAATAATAATAAATGGTATTCAATGAAGATGTCTGACTTGTTTTAATGAGTAGTTTTATTATTTATTGCTAGTGGTAAGAAATATTATGTTAAAAGTAAACTCCTGTCATTGCGAGGGCTTTAGCCCGTGGCAATCTATACAATGTACCATTTAAACCTTAAAATTACATTAAAGTTATACATAGGCAAGATCCTCGCGTCGCTTCGCTCCTCAGGATGACAGTGTGTGTTATCCTGAACGTTAGTAGGATCTCAGAGATTCTTCGCTTCACTCAGAATGGCAGCGGGATATTATTGGAAGGACTGATGACTAAGAAAAGTGACTGTGTTACATCGCGATGGTAGTGCGTATTATTGGAATGATCGGCGAAAAGAGTGACTGTGTCACCTTCGAGTTTTCAAGGCTCCTGCAAAAACATTCCCATTTCCATAATTTATTGGTCAAAGTACTAGTAAATTGTTTCATAAATCTTCAGGGGTAATAATTTGATATTGGTGCGTATTGCGTACACTACTTTAAAAAAGCAGTTTCTATAGTTTATTAGTGTTCATATAAAATACAGGGTGAATGCTTTCGTAGGAGACTTTTAAGCATTTCAATTTGTAGCTTCAAGAGTGACGGAGAGAGTTTTCACCTCTGTATGATTAATCAAAAAAACTAGTAATTCGGGAGAATGAAAAATGAGTTTAATAAATAGTTTAGTTCAGTTTGTAGCTGGGACAAAAGCAGTTGCAAGTGAGGTTAATTCTAATTTTGAAACCTTGAGAACAGGTCATAATGACCAGGAAGCCAGAATAAGTACTGTTGAAGGTGCTTATGTTAAAAAAGATGGAACTGTGGCTATGGCCGGCGCTCTTAATATGGGAAGCCATAAAATAACAGCCCTTACTAATGGGGCAGATACGAATGACGCTGTTAATAAAGGACAATTGGATACTAAAGCTGAGTTAGCAGGAGCTTCTACTCAGGTTTTTGAAGCAGCCGACGGTTCAACTGGAAAACAGGTTGTGAATATAAGTCAATTTGTTAATTCACTTGCTGCGAGCGGGTATCATAAATTACCATCTGGCTTGATTATTCAATGGCAAAAAGAAACATCAATAGCAGGTCTGACATATAGAACCGTTACATTTCCAATTTCTTTCCCTACTGCTGTAGTAGCAATATTGCCATCGAGAGTCCTTAATTATGCTGCTTCTCTTGTAGGTGTCATTACGGTTGATCCTACAAATACAACACTTTCAGGAACAAGGATTGGTAATTGTGATAATGCGTCAGCTGATGCCTATATTGTAAGTATAGGATATTAAGGAGAAAAAGTAATGAAATTTGCAAGTTACGATGAGATTGGCAATATAACAGGCTATTATGATGATCAAATACATACTGTAATACCTGTGCCTAATATTGCTCTAACACATGAAGAGTGGCTTTTTTGTGTAGATAATCGAGATCAGGCTAATATTAGAGATGAAGAATTATTTCTAAGACCAGAAAGACCATCTGCTTTTCACGATTTCATAGACGATGAATGGGTATTAAACTTAGATAGAAAGTTGAAATCATTTATTAGGCCTAGAAGAAACGATCTTCTAGCTGAAACTGACAAATATATGCTGTCTGATTATCCTATAACTGAAGAAAAAAGGCAGGAATATGTTGCTTACAGGCAACAATTAAGAGATTTCCCTTCAGTATGCGATATTGAGAACCCAGAATGGCCCGTTAAGCCTGAGTAAGTCAGAATATTTCTCCTTTTTTAAGATAAGTAAAAAAAGTAAAAACCGAAAATATGTACAATTTTTTTTCTCGAATAGATGTTTTAATTAACTTATGGTTTAAAAAATTATTTTGAGTTAATTTCATATCTTTCTTGATTATCTTTCTAAATTTAATCTTATCGCTAAAAAAGTGAGTGTTGTTTGACGCTCTCAGCACCATTATATCCATCTTACTCAGTCAGCCTAAAAAGGGCTGATTTTTTTATGTCTGTTTTTTAGAAAGGTGAAAGAATGGACCTGAATAATATTATTGCCGCAGTAATAGGCGGTA
>MFRQ01000103.1:7237-7379 GCA_001784615.1 Candidatus Melainabacteria bacterium RIFOXYA2_FULL_32_9 | reverse complement strand
TTCCATGTGCCCTTTTTAGGCGATTATCAGTTGGGCTGGCCCTATGTATTAATTTTTATTTTGGTGCTGGTGGCTACCGCGTTTTCCGTTAATGAAACCGATGGCTTGGACGGTTTGGCCGGCGGCGTGCTGTTAATTTGTT
>MFRQ01000103.1:7064-7206 GCA_001784615.1 Candidatus Melainabacteria bacterium RIFOXYA2_FULL_32_9 | reverse complement strand
CGGTAAATATGATTTAGCTGCTTTTTGCGGCGTGATCGCCGGCGCGCTCCTGGCCTTTCTCTGGTTTAATATAGCTCCGGCGCGCTTTATTATGGGCGATACCGGCGCCATGAGTTTAGGCATTACTTTAGGCGTGATCGCT
>MFRQ01000103.1:0-7032 GCA_001784615.1 Candidatus Melainabacteria bacterium RIFOXYA2_FULL_32_9 | reverse complement strand
TATTGTGATAATCCTTCTCATTCTTATTGAGTATGGCTATGCTATTGTTGCTAGAAATACTCTTGCTGAGGCAGTGAAAATGTGTATCCCCAAACTTAGTGAGATTGCATATATGCCTGGCGACGCAACATCAAAGGTTACAAGAATTGAAAATGAGCTAACATGGAACCTACAGAATTATTTTAAAGCCCATAATATGATGTATGATGGAACACTAGAAGTAAATATAGTTAAGGATCTTGCAAGTCAGGTATCGATTATTAATGTTACATATCGGTATTTTCCTGCTTTTACTTTGCCACGTATTTTAACAGGTGATATCATTCCTAATGAAATCGTATTACATAGTGCACAGGCTGTTAATTCTAGTTTATTGGTTCCAAATACATATTGGGCATATTTAAAGACACAGGATATGTATGTATTTAATGAATCTACGTCTATTTTAGATCCTGATGCTAAATTTGTGACAAGTCAGTGAGGATAATAAATATATAATGAGGAAAAACTATAAAAAGTTTTCAGGCTCTGCACTTGTAATATTCGTATTAGGCATAATGACCATATTTGCTTTTGCGGGCCTGGTTATTGATTTAGGAATGGTTATGATTACTCAGCAAGAGCTTCAAAAAGCTGCTGAAACTTCTGTCCTGGCTGCTACTACTAACCTTGAGACTAAGGAGAGTAGTACTACTGGTATAATAAGTATAAATACATCAAATATAAATACAGTTACAGATATATTTAATAAGATAAAAGCGAATAATCCCCTTATTAGTTCTGCTTCAATAACCAATATTACTCCTGTTATATCTTCTAAGGCGGTAGGCATTACAGTTAGTGCAGAAGCTAATCTTTATTTTATGAGTGTTTTAGGCTTAAAAAGTGTTAATGTGCTTGCACAGGCCGCAGCTATGTCAGATCCTTTTTATTTAAGTCCTTTTCTTCCAAGAGTCCCTAGTGTGGGAAGTGTGGTTAATATATCCTGGGGTAATAAATCTAGCTTACATGGATATCCTGATGGAAATGGTCTTAGAATGAACCAATGTGGTTATACCAGTTTTCGGCTACCAGTTCCTATCGTAGATCAGGAAGGAGCTGAGTTGTACGTAAAGGAAACGGGATTCCTTGATGGTTATTTTGTTTATATAGGAGTACTTGACCAGTTTAATACTCCAAATTTAGCAGATATAAGGTGGGTTAATGTTAGTTGTACTGGCATACCAGCTTCTGGGGCTGCACCAACAGATAAAGTCGGTTCTTATTTAGTTGATGTAATTTATGGAAACAACACATGGATAATAAAACAGGCAAAATTCTATGGTAGTGGATACTTTGATATAGGCAAGAGATGCTATGATCCAGATGGAAATTTAATTTATGATGGGGGTGCTGTCAAAAATGCTACACAGGTCAAAATAGTAGATGACTGTGTAGAAGACGGATTTAATCCAGATGATTTGGCAACTCCTGTAGCAGCCAGTTCTGATTATCCCGGAACTGATGTTGATGCATTTGCTGTTTTACATCATTCCAGGTTAATAAAATATAGAGATATTAGTCAGGATGATGATAATGATGGACTTATTGATATTTTAGAAGATACTATTGGCACAGATAAAGATAATTCGGATACTGATGGTGATGGTATACCGGATGGTTCTGAGTATGTTGGATGGCATAGTGCAGGTCATACGCCAATAACTACTTCAGGTGCTACTCAAGTTTACTTTACTAATCCCAAGGTATCTGATCATCCATAAAGTGATTTAAAGCGTAAAAGATTTTGGTAAAAGCTCAGAAATAGTATAGGTTAGGTGTGTTCCATCGGAGTCTTCAACTATGATAAGTGCGTCTTTTGAAAACTCAGCGATCCACTGTCTACAGGCTCCACATGGATAGCATAATTTAGAATTTGGACTATATATTGCGATAGCAACAAGCCCTGCTTTTTTACCTTCAGTTATTGCGGTTGAAATTGCATTTCTTTCGGCGCAAAGAGTTAAGCCATAACTTGCATTTTCAACATTACAGCCTTTATAAATACTTCCATCTTCAAACAATGCACAAGCTCCAACATTGAATTTTGAGTATGGAGCGTGAGCATTTTCTGCAGCTTTAGAGGCTAATTTAAGGAGATGATTTGGATCTATATTTTGCATAATTAATTATCTTATTAATTGTTTTTTAATGTTGCTGCTGTTAATTTAGAATCATTTTTTACATCTTCAATAACAGCTTTTAATAATCCTAAAAATAAAGGATGTGGACTTTGTGGACGAGACTTAAATTCAGGATGGAATTGACTTGCTACAAACCATTTATGGCTTGGTAATTCAATGATTTCAACAAGTCTTTTATCTGGAGAAAGGCCAGAAAATACCAAGCCTGCATTAGATAATATGTCCCTAAACTCGTTGTTTACTTCATATCTGTGTCTATGGCGCTCATAAATTATATCTTGTCCATAAGCATTTATAGTTTTAGAATTTTCTAACAGATGACACTCATATGAACCCAATCTCATGGTTCCACCGTAATCAGTAAATCCTTCCTGATCCGGCATTAAATCGATAACTGGTTGTGAGGTTTCCGGGGTAAATTCAGAACTATTGGCTTCCTTAAGTCCTGCTACATTTCTTGCAAATTCAATTACCGCGCATTGCATGCCAAGACATAATCCTAAAAATGGAATATTAGACTCTCTTGCAACCCTGATAACATTAACTTTACCTTCGATGCCCCGTATACCAAAACCACCTGGAACAACAATTCCATCAACATCGCACAGAGCTTCTTTTGCCTTTTTATAGTCTACACAATCTTCAGATGATATCCATTTAAGCTCGATACTTGCGCCAACAGCAGCTCCAGCATGCTTCAATGCTTCTACTACAGATATATAAGCATCAGAAAGTTTAGTGTATTTTCCGGCAATTGCGATTTTAACAGTATGTGTTGGGTTTTTAATTTTTGTTAAAAGTTCTTTCCAGGGTTCTAGCTCTGGTTCAGTGTTTTCAATATGTAATATTTTTAGAACTTCTTTGTCCAAACCTTCTTCTGCAAGAGCTATAGGAACCTCATAAATCGATTTTAAATCTTTACATTCAATCACAGCTTCTACAGGAACGCTTGTAAATAAAGCTAATTTCTTTCTTTCAGATTTTGGTATTGGTCTTTGTGTCCTGCATACTAAAATATCAGGTTGTATACCAATACTTCTAAGTGTAATTACACTATGCTGCGATGGTTTTGTTTTTAATTCACCGGAAACATTTAAGTATGGAACCAGAGTAACGTGAATGAACACAGTATTTCCGTGTCCTGCTTCAGTTTTAAATTGTCTGATAGCTTCTAAGAATGGGAGGCCTTCGATGTCACCTACAGTACCCCCTATTTCAGCAATTAGGAAGTCAGGTTTATGTTTTGCAGCTTCTTTTAATCTGCTTTTAATTTCGTTTGTAATATGTGGGATTGTTTGAACTGTAGCTCCCAGATAATCACCTTTTCTTTCTTTGGTAATAACACTTAAATAAATGCTTCCAGCAGTTACATTATTAATTTTTTCAAGATTTGTATTTGTAAATCTCTCATAGTGTCCTAAGTCCAAGTCTGTTTCTGCGCCATCATCAGTGACAAAAACTTCTCCATGTTGAAAAGGGCTCATAGTTCCCGGATCAACATTTATATAAGGGTCAAATTTCTGTATTGTAACTGAATATCCTCTTGCTCTTAAGAGGTTACCTAATGATGCTGCAACTATCCCTTTACCTAGTGAACTAACAACTCCACCCGTTACAAAAATATATTTAGTAGTCATCTTACAATCCTTTACTTGCTGATCTTATTACTTCGCTATATTTGCTAAGATTTACTCTTCAATTATTCTTGGAACCTTAAAATAGCCATCC
This sequence comes from Candidatus Melainabacteria bacterium RIFOXYA2_FULL_32_9, assembly GCA_001784615.1. NCBI lineage: Bacteria > Bacillati > Candidatus Melainabacteria > Candidatus Melainabacteria bacterium RIFOXYA2_FULL_32_9. The sequence goes on along the minus strand of MFRQ01000103.1, from coordinate 3,121 downwards.
TCTTCTTGAGGTGCATTTGTAAGAATTTCCTCACGATTACAAGGCTCCCATACCTTATCTTCTCTCATAATATTCACTTTGGGGATTGCTTGAGTCATAGGCTCAACGTTTTCAGTGTTTACTTCTTTCAGTTGATTAAAATAGTCTAAAATATTGCCTAATTGCTCAGCAAATTTAACCTTTTCTTCTTCACTTAAAGCTAATCTGGCTAATTTAGCTACGTGTTCAACTTCTTGTATCGTGATCAATTTTATACTCCAGTTTAGTATTTAAATTTATTATAGTAGAAACACTTTTAAAATTTTTAATTAAGTGAAGAAATATCAAGGTGATTTTTTGATAATTAACTTCATATTATGGCCTGCATTTATCTGAGGAATGATTCCAAGTCTTCTATATTTTCTATTTCAAGCATTACTTCTGAATTTATTTGACAAAGATTATCTTCATCCAGGCTTAAATATTCCAAAACTCTTTCATCAAATAATCCGATATCAAAATTATCAAAGTCCAGTGCTATATGAGCAATAATATTTCCAACATATACGATGCTTGTTAGCCGGGTGTGTTCTAGAGCTTCGAGTGGATAATGATGATAATGTATAACATTAATCAGTCCTGGTGGCAAATTCCATTCTTCTGCAACAAGATATCCCAGATCCTGGTGGTTAATTCCACAATATCTCTTTTCTGCAAACATCATTCTGTTATCCATAGGATGAGGGGCTTCCTGAAGAGCACTGATATAGTTTTCATGATCATACTGGTCAAGTATTATTTTTCCAATATCGTGCAGGATTGCAGAGCTGAATATATCGTCATCTTCCTGTAAACGTAGGAACTTATTAATTCTTTTTGCTGCTATTGCAGTAATTAATGAATGTTTCCATAATCTTTTATAGTCTAAAACTTTAACCCGATCATTTTTAGGGGCAAATATCTTGAAAATGGTTGAAGATAAGACAAGTCCCCTTATTGTGGTAAAACCCAGGATCATTATTGCATGCTGGATAGAACTAATTTGTTTTGGAAAACCATAGTAGGCAGAGTTTACAAGCTTCAATACTCTTGATGTTAAACCTGTGTCGTGAGATATCACCTTGCTTAATTGTGCAGCTGAAGAATTTGGATTTTGTACCAATTCCATAACTTTTGTGACAACTTCAGGTAATGAAGGAATATCTTTGACTTTATATTTTACTAGCTTTGATTCGCTAATCGAAGCAGTGCTAGGTTTTGAGGCATTGAATTCAGCAATAGAATAAATTCTAATATTATGTCTGTTTAACTCTGATGTCACCCAGGTTTTGGTCAGATTGTCTTTGGCTAGTATATCAATCTTTAAAACTACAATATGCTCAAAATTTTTATTTGCAGCATCATTTATCAATCTGGTTAATACAGGTGGGAAATCAGCATTATTAATGGTTTCCTCATATATTTTAACCAGTTCGAGATTATGTTTTTGGCAAAACTCAGATATTTTTTCTTTCTGGCTTTTTATTTCGAGAAATCTATCATCTTTATGAGTTTTATAAGAGTTTACGTATCCAACTACTTTCAAGGGAATACTCCTACTAGAAATCCATAAAATAATCAGAGTTTAAACTCTAACATTTTTTAAGTGTATAGCTTGCTAATATATCAATATATTTTACTATAGTTTAGCATTTAATTGGATGATAAATTTTGATTAATGTTTGTCTTTATTTTTTACAAATGTCACATGACTTTATTATTTCGTCAAAAGGCACTTCCTGATTGTCTGTTTTGTCTTTATCTCTATTCTTTTTCTCTCTCTTTATATTGGCTTTTAATCTTACATCACCTAAAATTTGGTAGACATATTGGGTTTTGTCGCTTTCTCCTTTTGCACTTAAAATCAGACTAGCTTGTTCAAGTTCTTGTAATGAATCTTGATATCTGCCCATTTGCTTTAACAATAATGCAAGGTTGTAATGTACATCATAATTTAAAGGTGCAATTTTTATGGCTTTACAGTATTCCTGAAGTGCTTCACTATAATTGCCCAGGATATGCAGTGTTAGAGCTAGATTATATCTCGCATCATAATTATTAGGTTCAATTTCCAAGGATTTTTTGTAATTGTCAGCAGCATTCATCAAAAAGCCTCTGGAACTAATGCTGTCATAACCGTACAACAGTGACTTAGCTCTATAAGCAAGACCAAGATTATAATAAGCAATAGCTTTGCTAACTTTTAGATATTTTGAATTATCGTATAAGAATGGAATTTTTATTTTGCCAGGATTTGAGTTAACCGCATTAATATACTCGTTTATAGCTCTATCAATATCGTGTATCTGTTCAGATAATAAAATTCCAAGATTAATCCTGGCATTAATATAGTTAGGTTGAATATTTAAAGTTTTTTCGTAGCAACCAATTGCACTGTAAAAATCCTCAAATGTAGTATAAATATTACCTAAATTATATTGCGCCTTGGAATGTTCGGGATATAGTTGAAGAGCGTAATTATAGTTATTGATTGCATTTTGATATTGCCTTTTTTGGTAGTCTTGATCTCCCTTAAAAACATAATAAAAGGCTACAACTTGTTTAAAATAAATGGAAGCCTGATTATGAAACAGAATTACCATGCCTATAGTAATAAGTATAGGTATTAGAAATATAATTGAACTAGTTTTTTTGCCGAATAACTTCATAATTCTTCATTTTATAATTTCAAATAAATTTGCAATAAATCGCCTTAAAATCAGTATTAAGAGAATGCCTTAGAGATAATTCAATTGAATAAGTTGTATTTGAGTTACTAATAGTGCCTTTTTACTTTACAAATAAGGCATTTAGAGGGAGTGGAAAAATTCATATTACTATTGCATATGTTTATTATACCAGCATACTACCCTGTTGGGGAATTTATATTTTATCGCAAACTTGGTTTTATAATACTACACACGCATATATTCGACTCTTACCCAGACACGATCCAGCTATTTGATCGAGCTTTGCTCGATCTTTTTCTTTTTGTTCATGTAGATGCCTTTATTAGAAAGGCATAAAGCCTTATAAAAGATTACCGCATAACTAAAATATGTTAAAATATAGACATATCAAAGAGAAAAAGGAGAAAGATATG
>MFRQ01000102.1 GCA_001784615.1 Candidatus Melainabacteria bacterium RIFOXYA2_FULL_32_9 | reverse complement strand
TTCTTATTTGCTCCCAGCATAAAAAATGACATATCTTTCTCCTTTTTCTCTTTGATATATCTATATTTTAACATATTTTAGTTATGAGGTAATCTTTAAATAAGGTACAATATTTATTGTAGAAAATTTGTTATAAATTTATGGAAAATATTCTTGAAATAAAAGATTTAAATATAGGGTTCAAGCTTGAAGATGAGTTTGCAAGAGCTATTCATGGGGTTAGCTTATCAATTGAAAAAGGTAAGTCTCTTGGAGTAGTTGGAGAATCAGGCTGTGGCAAATCTGTAACTGCGACTTCAATAATGAGGCTTTTACCATCAAATGCTGTTGTAGAATCAGGAGAGATAGTCTATGACGGACAAAATCTTCTGAAATATAGCGAAAAAGAAATGCAAAAAGTTCGTGGGAATAAAATTGTTTTAATCCCGCAAGACCCGTTAACTTCTTTAAATCCTTTATATACAATTGGTGATCAAATATCAGAAGTAATTGAATTACATCATAAAGTATCCGGAAAAGAATCAAAAAACAGGGCCATAGAAGCATTAAGACAGGTAAATATTCCTGAACCGGAAAACAGATTTAACGATTATCCACACCAATTTTCGGGTGGAATGAGACAAAGGGTTATAATTGCCATGGCTTTAAGTTGTAATCCTGAGTTAATAATTGCGGATGAACCAACTACAGCTTTAGATGTTACAGTGCAGGCTCAGATTTTGGCTTTAATTAAATCAATACAAGATAAACACAATACGACACTATTACTTATTACTCATGATCTTGGAGTAGTGGCAGAAGCCTGTGATTATGTTGCAGTAATGTACGCTGGTAGAATTATAGAGTATGCTAATGTTAAAAACATTTTCAATAATCCCATGCATCCATATACAAAAGGTCTTTTGGAATCTCTTCCCTTATTAGAGTCAAGTAAATTAAAGCCAATAAATGGGCAACCGCCAAATATCAATGAAAAAATAAATGGTTGTGTCTTTCATCCAAGATGTCCATCAAAAATTGATATTTGTGAAAATGAAGAACCCGAAGCTAATTTGATAGGTGATTCTCATAAAGTATGCTGTCACTTACATAAAACAGCTATAAAATAATTTTAGTTTTCTTGAACTCAATATATATTAGTGTTATATATATAATATCAATGATTTTGTAGGTTGTAAATTAACTGAAATAGTCTGCTTAATCTAGAAATTTGCTTATCAAACTCAGAAAAGTCTTCAGAATTAAGTAGAATTTTATAAAAAGAAATATTTTTTTAATTTATAGCACTATTTAATAGACTTTTCTCCCAAGGCAAGGAAAACAAAATAACTTTGTAAAAAAAAATTAAGGTAAATGCTTGATACAAAATTATTTTCATGGTTTCCTGTAGTTAATAAGCATGTAAAAGTGAATTCTTCTATCATTGTTATAAAGTATTGACACTGAGTTATGTGCTTAATATGATAAGAATTCGCATGCTCAATGAGCCGATGTAGCTCAACGGTAGAGCAACGGTTTTGTAAACCGTAGGTTGCGGGTTCGAATCCCATCATCGGCTAATAAGGGTAGGTGCCCGAGTGGCTAAAGGGAGCGGACTGTAAATCCGCTGGCGCAAGCCTACGTTGGTTCAAATCCAACCCTGCCCAAATCTTTTTTAACTTGTTTTACGAGTTATTAAGAAAAGTAAACCAAGGAAAAACAAAATAGCGAAAGTGAGTCAAACTACCATATCGCTAACGAAAATCCAAAGTTTCCGTCTTGTTTTTCCTAAAAAGTGCCCATGTGGCGCAGGGGTAGCGCATCCCCTTGGTAAGGGGAAGGTCACGAGTTCAAATCTCGTCATGGGCTAATCCCAAGAAAATAAAAACTAGCAAGTAAATGTAAATAATATTTATTTCAAAAGGAGATTTTAGAATGGCTAGGGCAAAATTTGAAAGAACAAAGCCACACGTAAATGTTGGTACTATTGGACACGTTGACCACGGTAAAACAACATTAACAGCTGCTATTACATTTTCTCTTGCTGCTGCAGGACAAGCTGAAGCTAAAGCATTTGATCAAATCGATGCAGCTCCAGAAGAAAAAGCAAGAGGTATCACCATCTCAACAGCTCACGTTGAGTATGAAACAGTAGAAAGACACTATGCACACGTTGACTGTCCAGGTCACGCTGACTATGTTAAAAACATGATCACAGGTGCAGCTCAAATGGATGGTGCTATCCTGGTTATTTCGGCTGCTGATGGTCCTATGCCACAAACCAGAGAGCATATCTTATTAGCTCGTCAGGTTGGCGTACCAAAATTAGTTGTGTTCTTAAATAAAGTAGATATGGTTGATGATCCAGAATTATTAGATCTAGTTGAATTAGAAGCTAGAGACTTATTAAGCTTATACGAATTTGATGGTGACAATATTCCATTCGTTCGTGGAAGTGCTTTAAGAGCTTTGGAAGCTGTAACAGCAAATCCAAAAACACAACGTGGCGAAAATGAATGGGTAGACAAAATTTGGGAACTTATGGACGCAGTTGATAGCTACGTTCCAACCCCAGAAAGAGCTACAGATCTTCCATTCTTAATGCCAGTTGAAGACGTATTCTCAATTACCGGTAGAGGAACAGTTGCTACTGGTAGAGTTGAGAGAGGTAAAGTTAAAGTTGGCGAGGAAATTGAAATTGTTGGTTTCCATGCTACCAAGAAAACAGTATGTACCGGTGTTGAAATGTTCAGAAAACAATTAGATGAAGGTCTTGCTGGCGATAACATTGGTGCACTTTTAAGAGGTGTTAACAAGGAAGAAATCGAAAGAGGACAAGTACTTGCTAAACCAGGTAGTATTAAACCTCACACAAAATTCAATGCAAACGTATATGTATTAACAAAAGATGAAGGTGGAAGACATACCCCATTCTTCCCAGGTTACAGACCACAATTTTACATCAGAACAACTGACGTTACTGGTTCAATTAAATTACCAGAAGGCACAGAAATGGTAATGCCTGGTGACAACGTTGTTATGGATGTTGAACTTATAGCTCCTGTAGCGATCGAACAAGGTATGAGATTCGCTATTAGGGAAGGTGGACGTACAGTAGGTGCTGGCGTCGTTGACAAAATTTCAGAGTAATTAGGTTAGTAAGTATAGAAAGGTTCTAGGTTGGAAGTGGATTATGAGTACCAAGCGACATAGAATTAGAGTTTGTTTAAAAGCATATGATCATCGTTTAATAGATAGTTCAGCAGATAAAATTGTTGAAACAGCAAAACGTACAGACGCTAAGGTTGCTGGTCCTATTCCACTTCCTACTAGACGTAAAATCTACTGTGTTTTAAGATCACCTCACGTTGATAAAAAATCAAGAGAACATTTTGAAACACGGGTACATAAAAGAATAATTGATATTCTTGACCCTACACGTCAAACAACCGAAGAGCTAAGCAGATTAGATTTGCCAGCTGGCGTTGATATAGAAGTAAAATTGTAATAAAGAGGAGATGAGTAGATAAAAAGGCACTCATTTCTGACTATAGCAAAATTGAATATATTGATCAGTTGATGAATGTGATCTACGAAACTCTTCTACGTAGCGCTCACAAAAAGAGAGGAAAAATACCGTGACTCTAGGAGTAATTGGTGAAAAACTAGGGATGACCCAAGTTTTTAATGACGAAGGTTTAGTCATTCCTGTAACAGTAGTAAAAGTTGATTCTTTAACTATTACACAAGTAAAAACTGTTGAAAAAGATGGTTATAATGCTATTCAGGTTGGTGTAAAACCTGGAAAGAAAAAACATCTTACAAGACCAGAATTAATGCATCTAGAAAAAAATAGTTTACCTGCATTCAGACGTCTGCAAGAATTCAGACTGAAGGATGTAAGTGAATACAATGTAGGCCAGAACGTTGAAATCTCCATTATTAAAGAAGGAGAGAAAGTAGATGTTACTGGTATTTCTATTGGAAAAGGTTTCCAGGGTACAATTAAAAGGCACAATTTTTGTAGAGGGCCAATGAGTCATGGTTCAAAGAACCATAGATTACCTGGTTCTATTGGTGCTGGTACAACCCCATCCCGAGTTTTTAAAGGCCTAAAAATGGCCGGTAATATGGGTAATAAAACAGTAACAGTTAGAAAGTTAACTGTTGTTAAAGTTGATAATGAGAAAAATATTATTCTCATTAAAGGATCCGTCCCAGGTCCTGAAGGCAAGTTAGTTACAATCAAACCATCGATTACTAAATGGAATGGATAGGTTCCATACTGATTTCTGAGGAATATAATTATGCCGAAACAAACAATTTTACATAGTAGTAATGGTGCACAATTAGGCCAAATAGACTTAGATGAAAAGGTTTTTGGTATTGAACCTAATATACATGTAATGCACCTTGCGTTAAGAAGACAACTTACAAATGCTAGAGCTGGCACAGCTTCTACTAAAACCCGTGCTGAAGTTAGAGGCGGTGGTAAAAAGCCTTGGAAGCAAAAAGGAACTGGTAGAGCTCGTGCAGGTAGTTTAAGAAGCCCATTATTTGCAGGTGGTGGTGTAATATTTGGACCAAAACCAAGAGATTATTCAATCTCTATGCCTACAAAAGCACGTAGATTGGCTTTAAGATCAGCTCTTTCAGCAAGAACAGAAAATATTAAAATCGTTAAAGATTTTACTGCAATTGCTCAACCAAAAACTAAAGAACTTTTAAAAGTTCTTGAATCATTAGAAATAAGTGGCAAAGTGCTTATTATAGCTGAACTTAGTAATGCAGAAAATCAGCATTTGGGACTATCTGCAAGAAATATCCCTAATGTTAAAGTGATTTTACCATCAAATATCAATGTAAAAGATATCCTTGAAGCTGATAACATTATAATCACTGAATCAGCTATTAGTGATATAACAGAGAGGTTACTCAAAAAATGAAAACAATAGACACTGAAAAAGAAAGATTATATGAAATAATCAGAAGACCTCTTATTACAGAGAAGTCTCACAGTGCTACAGTTGACAGTCAATATACATTTGAGGTATTAAAAAATTCCACAAAAATTGAAATCAAGAAAGCTGTAGAACTATGCTTCCCTGATAGAAAAGTAAAGAAAGTTCGCACAATATACATGCCAAGCCATCAAAAAAGAATGGGTAGTAAATTTGGCAGAACTCAATCAAGTAAGAAGGCTATAGTTACTATTGAAGGCGAGCCTTTAAGTGAATTAATAGGAGCATAAACATGGGTATCCGTAAGTTAAATCCAACTTCTGCCGGCCGTAGATACATGACAACAAGTGATTTTTCAGAAATTACAACAGATAAGCCTGAGAAATCTTTGATTGTAAGTGTAAACAGGCGTGCCGGAAGAAATAATACAGGTAGAATAACCTGTCATCATAAAGGATGTGGACATAAACGTGCTTACCGTATAATTGATTTTAAAAGAGATAAACGCGGCATACCTGCCATAGTTAAAACTGTTGAATATGATCCAAACAGAAATAGCAGAATTTCCTTAGTGGTGTATGCTGATGGAGAAAAAAGATATATTTTAACACCAAATGACTTAAAGGTTGGTGATACTATCCGAAGTGGACCTGATAGTGAAATCAAAACAGGAAATGCCTTACCATTAAGCAATATACCTCTTGGTTCATTGGTTCATAACATTGAACTAACACCAGGAAAAGGTGGACAGCTTGTCAGAGGGGCAGGCGGATCTGCGCAGGTAATGGCAAAAGAAGGTGATTATGTAACTATAAAACTGCCAAGCTCAGAAATGAGAATGGTTCATAAAAATGGTTACGCAACCATTGGAGTTCTTGGTAATTTAGATTCAAAGAACATACGTATTGGTAAAGCTGGTCGTAAACGATGGATGGGAGTCAAACCTACAGTAAGAGGTGTTGCTAAAAACGCTGTAGATCACCCACATGGTGGTGGCGAAGGTAAGTCACCAATTGGTGGTAAACCTCAAACGCCTTGGGGTAAACCTGCATTAGGTTATAAAACAAGACGCAATAAGCCATCTGATAAATACATTGTCAGAAAACGCAAATAAGGAGAATTTAGTTAATGGCTCGTTCACTAAAAAAAGGCCCATTTGTACAAGAAGCACTTATACATAAAGTTGAAAAAATGAATCAGACCGGTGACAAAAGGGTAATTAAAACCTGGTCAAGAGCTTCAATGATAGTTCCTGAAATGTTGGGACATACAATTGCTGTGTATAATGGAAAAACTCACGTTCCAGTCTATGTAACAGAACAGATGATTGGACATAAGTTAGGTGAGTTTTCACCAACAAGATTCTTCCGTGGTCATGCTGGCTCTGATAAAACTGCAAAAAGGAAGTAATTATGGAAGCTAAATCAAAACAAAGATATGTTGGAATGCCTGCAAGAAAGATTCGCAGGGTAATAAATGAAGTACGTGGTAAAAAAGTTGATGATGCAATGAATATTCTTCGCTTTATGCCATATGCAGCTGCAAGAGTAATTGAAAAGAATCTTACTGCTGCTATAGCAAATGCATCAGAAAAATGGGGTGCGTCGTCTGAAGGTTTGGTAATATCAGAAATCTATGCAGATGATGGTCCAATGTACAAAAGAGCAAGACCAAGAGCCCAAGGTCGTGTTTATAAAAGAATAAGACGTACTTCTCATTTAACAGTTATAGTTAGTGTTAATAAAGAACAAAGTAAGACTAAATAGGAGGCTACCTTGGGACAAAAAGTTCATCCGATAGGATTAAGAATAGGTATTATAAAACCTTGGTTAAGTAATTGGTTTGCAACTAAGGAGTATGCTGATTTTCTTGCTGAGGATAATCAAATCCGTAAATACATTAAGAAAAAGCTATATTCATCAGGTATTAGCCGTATTGGTATTGATAGAAAAGCTCAACAAGTCAATATTAACATAGTTGCTGCAAAGCCCGGTATTATTGTGGGCAGAGGTGGTCAAGGCATTGATGAGCTTAGAAAAGAACTTAGCAGTCGCGTAAAAAAACGTGTACAAATTGATGTTGTTGAAGTTGCAAGAATTGATGCTGATGCACAATTAGTTGCTGAAGCTATAGCGCAGCAGCTTGAAAAAAGAGTTGTGTTTAGAAGGGCAATGAAACAGGCTATTCAAAGAGCTATGCGTTCTGGAGTATTAGGAATAAAAGTTTCTGTATCAGGTAGACTTGGTGGTGCAGAAATTGCTAGAACAGAGTGGTCAAAAGAAGGCCGTATCCCTCTTCAAACCCTTAGAGCTGATGTAGATTATGGTTTTACTGAAGCAGATACCGTTATGGGTATTATAGGTGTCAAAGTTTGGATATTTAAAGGTGAAATACTTCCAGGTGAAGTTGCTGATCAAAATATCAAAGCTAAAACTGCAGGTGCAGAAGGTGGTGCAGCAGCACCTGGTGGACGTGGTCCTCGTAGAAGAGGAAGAGGTCCTAAAAGTTAGATATCAGCCTGAAAGAGGCTAATATGAGAAATT
>MFRQ01000101.1:5072-7541 GCA_001784615.1 Candidatus Melainabacteria bacterium RIFOXYA2_FULL_32_9 | reverse complement strand
TTGTTCAGTTTACTAATTACTTTCTTGGATAGGTACTTAATATTAAAAATAATTCAAACAAAGGATTTATTCTGTATATAATTTAGATATACTAAAAATGTAGCCGCTTCATTAATCTTCTTCAATAACTCTCATCTAAAGGTCTTTGACAAGGCCTTTTTTTATACCCGTAAATATTTGCGGATTGAAATAATGCTTCCGCCAGCTCCAACAATAATTCCCATCATTAAAACTGATAAAGTTACCATATTGGAACTTACATCGGATACCGAAACCTGAAAGAAATTAAAGAATTTATCCAAATAACTCTGCAATATATTTAATGGAATTATAGAAATAACTGCCCCCATAAAACCATATAAAGCTCCTTGTAAGATATAAGGGGCTCTAATGTACCAATTGCTAACTCCCATCATTCTCATAATTTCTATTTCTTGTTTTCTTGCTTGAATTACCAGATGAATAGTATTACTAATAATAAAAAGCGTTAACCCTCCAAGAAAAAGTAAAACTATAAACGTTGCAATATTGGTAATATCATTTACCTTTTGAAGCTTAACCGCTAATTGCTGAGCATATTGTACCCCTTCAACACCTTTAACTTGCTTAATTTGATTAACAATATTATCAACCTTATCTTGCTTAGCGACTTTAACATGTAATGTATCAGGCAAAGGATTACTGATATCAGGCACATCCATTTGAGATTTTAGATCTTCCCAAGCTTTATCTTTTGTTATGATCTTAACATTTTTAACATTATTTATCTTAAATACCTCTTGAGAAATAATTTCAGGATTTGAATTAGGCTTTAAATAGACTGAAATCTCTAATGCGGATCCAAGAACTTGTATAAAACTCGAAATACCTAAACTTGTTTTAAACATGCAGCCAAAAATACTTAATATAGCTGCCATAGTTCCTATGATAACAAGATTCATTAAGCCTGTTCTACTTAAACCTCTAAATGTTTCAATTATTATTCTGAAAATTATTCTTAATTCTGTGGCTATACTAAACAATACGATAAAAATCATTACTTGAGATACTCCATAATTTCTGGAAAAACTAACATAAACAGTTGAAAATCTTATCTGTATGTTCCAGAATGCACGTCTCTAACTACTCGACCTTCTTCAAGAGTAACTACTCTCTTCTTAAAATAATTAACTATAACCTGATCATGTGTTGAAATTAGCACTGTTGTCCCTCGTTGATTTATATGTTCAAGTATTTGAACAATTTCAAGAGATGTTTGAGGGTCAAGATTACCTGTTGGTTCATCTGCAATTAATAAAGGCGGACCATTAACAATTGCCCTTGCGATTCCTATCCTTTGTTGTTCTCCACCTGAAAGCTCATGTGGTCTGGCATCAATCTTATGTAATAATCCAACTACCTTAAGAGCCCCTTTAACTCTCATATCAATCTCTTTTGAACTCATACCCAAAGCTCTAATAACATATGCAACATTATCATATGCAGTTTGATTAGGTAAAAGCTTAAAATCCTGAAAAACTATTCCCATTCGCCTTCTAAGATGAGGCACATGAGAGTATTTAATTTTAGATACATCGACGCCACCAATATAAACAGCACCTCTGGTTGGTAATTCTTCTCTATACATGAGCCTCATTATAGTAGATTTACCGGCACCGCTTGAACCTACTAAAAATACAAACTCACCAACTTTAATATGCAAGTTTATATTATCTACAGCACAATGATTTCCATAGAATTTAGTTAGATTTACAAGTTTAATCATTTAACACGCTGCTTTTCTCTCTATTAAATCTATTATGTCATAAATAAATTTATCTGCTGTTAAATCATATTCTGCCATTAACTCATGTTCTTTTCCACTCTGACCAAATTCATCTCTTACACCGATTCTTTTGACTAAAACAGGATTATTTTCACATATAGCCTCACAAACAGCACTACCAAGACCACCAATAATTGAATGATTTTCAATTGTAACAATTGCACCTGTTTTCTTTGCACTTTCAATTATTGTGTCCTTATCAAGAGGCTTAATAACAGGAACATTAATGACTTCCGCAAGTATTCCTTTATCTGCAAGCATTTTAGCACACATTAATGCTTCATAAATGGTTTCCCCATTAGCAAGTAGCGTAACATCTATACCTTCAACCAAAACTCGTGCTTTAGGAAAATCAAATGAATATTTATCCTCATCAAAAATAACAGGCATATTTGTTCTTGCGAGTCTTATATAAACAGGACCTTTATATTCTACAGCAAATTTAATCGCACTCTTAGCTTCTGTACTATCACCAGGAACAATAACAACCATATTAGGTATGCTTCTCATTAAGCTTATATCTTCAAGAGCCTGATGACTTGCTCCATCTTCACCTACAGTAACTCCACCATGGGTAGCAACAATTTTAACGTTAAATTTAGGATATGCGATGGAATTTCTTATCTGATCCCATGCTCTTCCTG
>MFRQ01000101.1:0-4922 GCA_001784615.1 Candidatus Melainabacteria bacterium RIFOXYA2_FULL_32_9 | reverse complement strand
ATAAATCCGCATCAAATACAACTATATTTGGATTTTTATGCCCTAATTCTATAAGGGTTTCACCATAAGCAGCCCTTGGAGAAGCTTTAATTACTTTATCCGTTAACATAATTTATCTATAATCCTCTTATTTCTTCTAAAGCCTTCTTAAGCTCCTCATCATTTGGAGCCTTCCCATGCCAGGATGGATTATTTTCCATAAAACTAACACCTTTACCCTTAACAGTATCAGCAATGATCATAACTGGTGAATTTTTTTCCTGACTTAAACTAATGGATTGCTGAAGAGCCTCATAAATTTCCTGGTGGTCATGCCCGTTTATCTTAATAACTTGCCAGCCAAAACCTTTCCATTTTTCTTCAACAGGTTCAAGAGACATAACACATTCAGTATTACCATCTATTTGCAAACAATTTCTATCTACAATTGCAGTGATATTATTAAGCTTATAATGGGCTGCAGACATAGCCGCTTCCCAAACCTGCCCTTCTTGAATTTCACCATCACCTAAAAGGCAATACACTCTGGACGATCTATTATCAAGCTTTAATCCTAAAGCGATACCATTAGCAAGTGATAGTCCCTGTCCTAAAGAACCGGTTGAAACCTCTATTCCAGGCAACCTTCCATATGTAGGATGCCCTTGTAATCTGGAATATAAAGCTCTAAATGTTTTTAATTCTTCTACATTCAAATATCCACTCTCTGCAAGAACCGAGTATAAAGTTGGAGAAGCATGCCCTTTTGAAAGGACGAATCTATCTCTCTCCAGCCAATTAGGATCTTTATCCCAATCTTTATAGTGCTTTAAGTGTTTAAAATATAATACAACCAATAGGTCTACTGCTGAAAGTGAACCACCTGTATGACCTGACTTAGCAGCATGGATCATACTTACAACATATTCTCTAATTTTTCTTGATATTTTTGATAATTCAGCTATTTCTTTCTCACTTAACCCAGACAATCTAGTCATTTCAGCTCTCTTTTCTTGTATATTTTTTATCCAACATGACTTTAATAAAGAATAAAGGTAATACTGGAAACATCCTACTAAAACGGGATGGCTGACTTATAAGCCTAAAAAACCATTCTAATCCTATCTTTCTAAAGAATAAAGGGGCTCTTTTAACTTTTTTAGCCCATACATCAAAACTGCCGCCAACACCTACCATTACAGTTGTATCTAAAACTTCTTTATATTTTTTTATCCATAATTCCTGTTTTGGAACTCCAAGAGCCACAAATAGAACCTGAACTCCTGATGATTTTAGATCTTCTACAATTCCCAACTCTTGCTCAGTATTAAAATAGCCATCACGCACAAAAACAATATTCATAGAAGGATGTTTAGATGTAAATTCTTGAATCATACATTCAATTACTTCTTTTGATGCACCCAAAAAACCTACTCTATAATTATTCTTAACACACTTTTGTATTAAATTGTATGAAAATTCAATCCCGGGAAGCTGTTCAATATTATATATTCCAAGCTTTCTGAGTGTGAGTATAATTCCTATACCATCAGGTATTATCAATTCTGCATTTTTAATTGCTTCATCAAGTACAGGATTATTGGCTGACTGCATTATCATTTCAGGATTAAGTGTAATTATATGAGCACTTTTTGCTGATTTTATGTAATTTTCAGCAATATCCAGAGCACTTTCCATATTTACAAGATCTAAAGGATACCCCAGTATAGAAACTCTTTTATTACTTTTTTCTGCCGTTACACTCAATTTTTAACCCTTGACTATTTTCTTATCAACTAACATTTTACTCAATAAATCTACATTTTGTCGAGATTCAAGTTCCTTTTTAGCCGAGAAATCTCTTAATTTATCTTCATAACTGGATTTTTTTTCAATTAATTCACATATTTTCTTATTTAACTCTTCTTTATTTAAATTTTCAATAAAAATATATGGAATTTCTGCTTCTTTAGATAAAATTTCAACCTTAGGATCATAAGATATAGCTAAAGTAGGAATACTGGATTTTATAGCAATAAGACTAGCATGATATCTCATTGCAATAATATAATCCAATTGACTTATTAATGAAATACTACTAGATATTGATAAATTGGATGCCAGATGAATATCAAAATTAGGATTCTTCAACTTTAAAATTTCATTAAATTTTTTTGTGACCTCTAAATCGTGAGAATCCTGCAAAGAAATCAAGATTAGCTGATAATTATCATCAAAATTTAAATTTATAGCCTCTACCAAATATTCCAATTTTTCATTGTTTAGCAAATACCAGTCTCTAAGCTGAATTCCTACTTTACGCTTTTCCGTATTTAAGACTAAATTACTTTTATTCATATTTTTTAAATCAATATTCCATACAGGATCAGCGGTTAAATATGATTTTATACCTAACTTATCTAGAAATTCTTTACTTTGTTGATCTCTTACAGTAATTAAATCAACTTTCTTTAGAATAATCCCTGTTAAAATCTTCCCCAATTTGCTTTTTATAGGGCCTATACCCTGAGCATATATACAAGTTTTTATTTTAAATAATTCTGCCAAAAATATTAAAGCCAAGTAATAAAACAAACTTTTAATACTTGTAATATCCTGTAAAAGACTCCCTCCCCCACTAATATACAAGTCTGTACTTTTCATTTGTTTAATAATCTCTTTATAATCAAACGTATAAACAGAATTAACGTCATAATCCTGCTTTATTTTGGCAGGATTTTTTGAAATTACAGTTATTTGGCAATTTTTAAAATTTGTTCTAAGATTATGTAAGAGTGTATGCAATATTGCATCATCACCAAAATTATCAAAACCATAATAACCAGATATTAAAATATTTTTAGTTTTCATATTTTTCTTTGTCTTATCTAATATTAATAATTAGTGTACTTTATATTTAACATAAAAAAACAACTGTGATTAGTACTGGGAGTGAAAAATGTTAACATCTGGAATTATTCTTTTTATAGCATATGTCCTGATAGCAACAGAAAAAATACCAAAAGTAACTGTAGCTATGGTAGGAGCTGCAATTACTTTGATTCTTGGTATAGTTCCGGTAGAGAATGCTTTTGAACATATAGATTTTTCTGTAATATTTCTTCTCATTAGCATGATGATAATCGTACATATTGCAGGCAGAAGCGGGATGTTTAACTGGATGGCTATAGAATTGTTAAGAAAAACCGGGGGTAACCCTAAACTGGTATTGGCAGCTTTAGCTCTATTTACCGCCATCGCTTCAGCATTTTTAGATAATGTAACCACAGTTATTCTTATTATGCCAGTTACTTTTGTTGTTGCAAGAGAATTTCAAATTGACCCTGTTCCATTTTTAATCACTGAAATTCTTGCTTCAAATATAGGAGGAACAGCTACATTAATCGGAGATCCGCCAAACATTATCATAGGAAGTGCAGCAGGGTTTACTTTTATGGATTTTGTATATGAATTAACACCTGTTATAATTGTTATTCTTATAATTTCTATAGCAATATTAGTTTATATGTTTAGAAAGCAGCTTGTAGCAACTCCAGAACTAATGCATCATATAGCTAACCTTGATAATTCTAAAACAATTAAAGATAAAAATTTAATGATAAGATCTTCTATTGTTTTGTCTCTCGTTATTATAGGCTTTGTACTGCATGACGTTATTCATATACCTGCATATCAAGTAGCTTTTCTGGGTGCCAGTATACTGCTCTTATTTGAAAGCCCTAAACATATACTACATGATGTCGAATGGACAACGATTTTCTTCTTTATAGGATTATTCATAATAATTGGAGGTCTTGTAGAAACAGGTGGTATAAAATATCTGGCTAATCAGGTTCTAGAAATAACTGATGGAAATCTTACTTTTACCTCAATGCTCGTCATATGGGCATCAGGGTTTCTTTCTGCTATTGTAGATAATATTCCGTATACTGTAACCATGGCACCTTTAATTAACGAATTAAAAGGTAGTATGGATATACACCCATTATGGTGGAGCTTATCTTTAGGAGCTTGTCTTGGAGGAAATGCAACTATAATTGGCGCTGCTGCCAATGTTATTGTCTCTGAAGCCTCACATGCAGCCGGACATCCTATTTCATTCTTCAGGTTTATGAAATATGGAGTCTTAATCACCTTTATATCATTGATAATAAGTTCTATTTATATTTATTTCAGATTTTTAGTATAAAAATTTTCTATTCAAATATATATAACAGACTCATATTTTCTTCCGCAGCTTCAGCTGCAAGTTCATAGAAAGTTTGAGTCAAATTATTTTCTTCCATATTTAGAAAATAATCATAAAGATTATCAACAGAAGTATCAAATGGAGCCTCTAGCATCCAGTTACTTTCTTCTGTATCAATGTTTCCACAATCAATACTACTTGGAGGATATTTTTTTAATTCTTCTGTAATAACTGTCAGCTCAGATAACAATTCCTCAGCAGCTTCAGGTTCAATTTTTGTTTTAGCATCAAGACTTTCTAATAAAATCGGAAACCTGCTTCCCAATTTTCCATCTTCTAAAAGGGTGCTTATTGTACTAAAATAACAATTCAGATACTCATATGAACCAAGTTCAACAGTTTTATAAGGTTCAAGATTTTCAGGATCACAATCAATATCACAAATTACTAAAATTACCCCCATTAAAACCTCCAAATAAAATCCAAGCTCGATAATTAATAATTAACAGTGGTTTGAAAAAAACACAATAGATATCCAAAAAATTCTTTACAAAACTTAGACTAAAACAAGCATAAACTTGTTATAACAAAATAAAGTAGACCAATTACTATATATTATATAGATAAAATCCAAGTATTAAGAGGCTGTTTGAAAAGTAATAAAAAATAGACGATATTGTTGTCATAAATGTAAAGAGAGGAAGTATGACAGCAGTATTGGAAAAGAAACGAT
>MFRQ01000100.1 GCA_001784615.1 Candidatus Melainabacteria bacterium RIFOXYA2_FULL_32_9 | reverse complement strand
AAAAACTTTTTCTTGTTTACTTAATCGAGTAATACTAAAGAAGCAGGTAATTACCTGCTTCTTTAGTACTGTCTAAATATTAATTATAAGCTATATCATCAACTATTTTTGGGGTTATGAGAATTACTACTTCGGATTTATTGTGATCTAGTGTTTTATTCCTAAATAAAGATCCAAATACCGGTAAATCACCTGCGAATGGGATTTTACTTATATTTTCAATATCAGTTTCTTTAAGCAATCCTGCAATTGCAAGTGTTTCTCCTGATTTTACTCTGGCATCCTGAAGAATAACTTCTCTTGTTGAGATCAAATTTGCATAGCCATTAGCACCAAATGTTACTTCTCTCAGGAATGTTGTAATAGATGGTCTGACTCTCATTGTAATAAAGCCATTTTCACTTACCTTTGGCAAAATATTTAAAACAATACCAATATCGGATAATTCAGGAGAATATGTAACCATACCGGTGTTTGGTTCTGATGTAACGGTCATTCTGCTTACAATCTGGTCAGTAATTTTTACTAATGACTCACTTCCATCTAAAGCTAAGACAGTTGGATTAGCGAGTAATTTAGCTTTATTGGTTTTTACCAGAGCATTTAATCTAACGCCTATTTCTGATGAAACACTCTGAACGGTATTTAACATAATTCCAGCCTGGTCTGCAATTGTTGAAAGACCTGCACTATTTGTAGAAGAACCTGTTACTGAATTGAATCCGCCGGAAAAAGATCCAGATTGTGTGCCAAATAAGAGACCTAAATCATTATCGTCAGTTTTATTTAATTCTATAAGAGATACTTCGATAGAAACTTGTGGTAATGGTTTATCAAGATATTTTATGGTTTCTTGGGCCAGTAATATATCTTCTTGAAGACCTGCTACTAATATAGAATTAGTTCTGGTATCAGGAATAACTATTGCGCCACCATCATTATTGTTGACATCTATATCCTGAATAGCCGGGGTTCTATTTTGAATTTTAATTTCACTTGCAAGTTTTGACGCATCATTAAAACCTGCACCAGGATCCAATGTTTCAACTTTTCCTCTTACTGTTTTTGAGGAAATCAAGCTGCTTTGTCCGGTTGAGGGTCCTACTGTTGCAGAATTTTGCTGTTCGGCTGATTGATTTGCCACAGCTTGCATGGCTATTCCGGACCCGGATGATTCACTTACAGTATAGCCTTTATTAAATATACTTGCTTCTAAAAGTTTTGCTACATCAACAGCACTAGAGTTATTTAATTTAAAAGCCTTTATGAACTTTCTGTTTAAACCTTTTTTTGCCATGACGGGTCTTGATGCAACAAAAATAGTATTTCCTTCAACTCTGGATTCAAGTTCTTGACTGGTTAAAATTATCTTCATTGCTTCATTTAAGGATATATTCTTTAAATCAGCATTGATGTACCCCTGGACACTGCTATCCAGAACTATATTTTTACCACCTTCTTTAGCTATTATTCTTAAAATAGATGCAATATCAATATCTCTAAGAATTAAATCTATTTTTTTTGTATCTGGAAACGCTCTAAATTCAGTGGATAAGTTTAATAATTTAGTATCACTGCTGACTTTTACAGGGTTTATCTGCTTAATAGTGTTTTTTGGAGTTTCATTATCTGTAGTTTGTATGTTTTCAACAGCAAATCCTGGTAAAGATAAAATGAGTGTTGATAGTATCCAGGAAACGATTACTCTTTTTGTGCTAAACATATACACCTCGCATATATTAATTACTTTTATAATCTTATTTATTCAAATCCTTGAGCATTTTTATATCACTTCTATCCTCAATATCAGTTAGATTTTTGATGCTTTTTGTAATAATCTCACCGTCTTTCTTGAATTTTGCTATTAAGCTTTTAGAATCAATTTTTAAAACTTTGACTCCCTGGAATGTTTCATTAACCTTTAAGGATTCAGTGGATCCATTAACATTTACAATGACTTTATCGCCAACAAAACCTTTTACCGCCAAAGATTCTTTAAATTCCGGCATGGAATATGGATTTCTATTAAAGTCAAATTTTGGCAGATCACCAATAGTAGGCAATCCATTTATATAAGAAGGTTTTGGTGGTGGAGGTAAAATACCTGTTTTTGAATTATTGAATTTATATTGAGAATTTACTACTCCTGTACCCGAGAAAGGATCTGACTTTCCGGCAGTAGTCATTGCTAGTTTAGCCAATCTTGTTTTATCTGAAGGTTTAATTGTTTTTGTGAAATTAATTTTGTTAACAGTTTTATTTACTTCTTTTTCATTAGCAACAGGTTGTTTTGTTATAGATTCTTCTTTGTTGGCCTGTAAGTTTATTATAGTTTGAGAATTTGTATCGTTAGTTGCAATATCCTGTTGATAACATTTAAATTGTCTGTTTGAACTGCCATAATAGTAATATGTTCCGGCAAACAATAACAGGATAAGCAGAATTAACAATACTTTTTTAGTTTTTTCAGTTTTCTCTGCTTCAATCTCTTTTTCTTCAAGATTATTATCAATGAATTCTTCTTGACCCATTATAATTTATCCCTCTTTTTTAGGTTCATCAGAGTTAGATTCTGCTTCAATTAATTTCTCGGTTAATTTATAAATTGTACAATCAATTGTTAATTCTACTTTAGGCTTTATAGTATCTTTATCCTTTATAGAATTTGATATTGAGATACCATCAATTACGATTTCTCTTTGATAATTTTCTAAAGTACTGATAAATTTCATAATATCAGGGTAATGGCCAATAACTTTTATTTCTAAAGGTATTGCAAATAAGCTGACAGGTAATTCTTGAGTTTCTTTTTCTTTATTTCTTTTACTCTTTTTATTCTCTTCAGGTTCTTGTTGTTTTGGATCGATTATTTTAACAGGTTTTTCTGGACTTGAGCTGACAGAAAAGACTCTTACATTGAAGTTACTTGAGAATTTTCCAAGATCAACAAATAATATGGCCAGATCATCCTCTGAAGGAACTCTCATTTCAAAGTCAGCCAGCTTGTTTCTTAATTTTTGAACTTCTTTTAATAATTTTTTATTTTGCCTTAATGAATCTAGCTTGCATTGAGTTTCGCTTAAAGCTTGTTTTTCTGTCTCTAAGTCACTTTTTAGTTTATTTAAATTTCCTATTGCTGGCATTACTGCATATATAATAAATACTACGGTTAATAATACAGGCAATAAACTTATCAAAATTATTTTTCGTGATTTACTCATATATTTATCCTACTTTTCTTATTCTTTTGTTTCTTTTTCAGGCAATTTAAGAGAAGTTTCGATAGTAAATTTGTAAGATTCGGCTTTTTCGTCATATTCTGCAGATCTAATTAATGCGTTTGACAGATATGAGCTTAATGAACTGTTTTCATTAATATTTAAGGCAAAGAAAGAAATTAATTCTAAAGGATTTGCTTTTGGGTTTTTTCTTGGATTAAGTTGACCTTGTATGTTTAGACTTATTAATGTTTCTGAATTTACTACTGAAGTTGCCTTTAAAATTTTAGCTATTTGAATATCTTTAGGAACAGTATTTGCGATATCAGTTAAAATGCTGTACCAAGGCAATAAGGAACTTTCTATCTGGTTTAGTGCCAAAAATTTAATTTCAAGAATTTCCTTTTCTTCCAGTAGATTTTTATAAATTGAATTTGTAGTTACTAGTTCTACTTTTAATTTTTCGTGTTCATCCTTTAATTCTGTTAATTCAGAATCAAGCTTTTTGATCGAATGAAATGATGCAAACCAAACACCAACACATATAACAAATACAATACAAGCACAAGAAACTAATGTAATAGAAATAAATCTAGTTTTTTCATCAATATTTTCTATTAATGCTGATGTTTTTTTAACTTGCTTATTTTCATTTTCTATTAAATTTATGTTAATCGTTCTCAATCTTGCAATCCTTTCAGTGCTAAACCTACACTAGTTACAAGTGCGGGAATTTTTATCCCGTTAGTGAAATTTTCATCTATGTTATGGTCAATATTGTTTAGAGAATCACATAACATAGTATCAATTTTTAATCTATTTGCTATGTATTTATCAATATTTTCAACACATACGCCAGATCCACCTACTATTATTTTTTTAATTTCTTTATTTTCTGAATTTTGTGAATAATAAAACTCAATTGTTTTTTGAATTTCACTTGAAATATTATTATAAATATTTCTAACAACAGCTGCAGCCTTGCTTAATTGAGGATCTAAGTCTTCTACGTTCATGCCTGGAACGATAAGGGCAATTTCTGGTAAAAGTTTTTCAATAGCTGAATTGTCAATTTCAAGACTATGTGAAATTGAGTCAATAACGTTTTTTCTTCCTATAGGAACATTATTTGAAAATAAAGGCATGCCTTTATGGATTATATTTATATCTGTATTTTCATAGCCTATTAGTACTGATATGTACATATAATCTGAGTTATCTATTAACTCTGCATTTGCCAGGGTCCTAATCATTGCAAAAGGAGTGATGTCTATACTTGCAATATCTAATCCAGCATCACATATATGATCTACGTAGTTTTTTATCATTGATTTTGCTGAAGCAACCATAATAACATCTACTTTTCTGCCTGTTTCTTCTTGTCTTCTCGTATTTTCTAAAACGTCAAAATCAATATTAACTTCTTCAATAGGAATTGGAATATGCTTTGATGCTTCTTGTGGAGCA
The DNA here is from genome assembly GCA_001784615.1 of Candidatus Melainabacteria bacterium RIFOXYA2_FULL_32_9. Taxonomy (NCBI): domain Bacteria; kingdom Bacillati; phylum Candidatus Melainabacteria; species Candidatus Melainabacteria bacterium RIFOXYA2_FULL_32_9. The sequence continues at coordinate 2,919 of MFRQ01000100.1, read as the reverse complement.
ATTATCATAAGTTCATCTAAAGGTAAATCAGGTAATATAATTGTTTTAAGAAATATAATATTACTTGGCAGAGCTATATTTACCATTTTTGTGTCAAATTTGTTTTCATCAAACAGTTTTTTTAGAGTCTTTATAAAAACAGTAGAATTACTTATTAAGCCGTTTTGAATAACCTCTTCTGAAAAAGGTTCATAAGCAAGCTTCTTTAAGCTAAATCCTTTACTCTTTTTATGTAATAAAACTGCTGTAATGCCATTAGGGGCTATATCCAACCCTATTTGAGGCTTATGATTTCTTTTAAAAATGTTAAATACCATTCCTTACTTTAATCCTATTTTTTATATACCTACTCATTAATCTATTACTAATTAATGCCTGCTTATATCATTCATTTAAAGTATTTTATAGTTTTTTAGTAATCTCATTTAATCCTGACAAAATTATTGTTAAACTTTGGTACATTGCTTTAGATTTATTTGTTATCTCGTTTTAGTTAAGAATAATAAGGTTCTTAGGAATTAATTCAAGGCTATTTTATTTATCTTGTATAATACACCTTTTTTTAAAAAAACATAAGTTCTTGAAATAAAAAACTTTGTTTTGATTTTAAGAAAAAAATCATTGTAGTGAATTTTACTGGGTTTTGACTTAAAAAATTCAAGTTTACATTTTTTTACTTTTCAAAATCTAACTTCTTGTTTTCAAAAATACGTATACTTAAAAATGCTCTCTTAGCTACTTAAGAGAGCATTTTTAAGTATACGTATTTCTTTATTACTCTTAAAACTTTTCTTCCTGAGAATCGATAAGAATATTTTTCTTTAAAGCAGTCATAACTGCTTGTGTGCGATCTTCAACTTCTAATTTTTGGAAGATATTTTTTATATGTGTTTTTACTGTATTTAGGCTTATGTATAGATTTTCTGAAATTTCAGAATTACTGCATCCTCTTGCAATTAAACTTAAAATCCCTACTTCTCTTTCTGTTAATACTGATTCTTGGAATTTATTTTCTTTAGTTGATTTTTTAACAAAATTATTTAAGACTACTCTGGCTATTGCAGGATCTAACCAGGAAGCTCCTTCATGTGTAGTTCTTATAACAGAAATCAAAGTATCAGGATTGATATCTTTCATACAATAAGAATATGCTCCTGCGCTAAAAGCATCTATTACGTTTTGATCACCGTCATGTGAGGTTAGCATTATCACTTTAGTCAGCAAATTAAGCCTTTTTATTTCCCTTGCAGCTTGAATACCATCCATAATAGGCATTCCTATATCCATTAGAACCACATCAGGCTTTAGTTCCTGTATCATATCTATAGCTATTTTACCATTCTCTGCAATTCCAATAACATTAATATCGTTATACAGTTTAAATGTAGTGCTTAAACCTACTGTGGTGAGTTTAGAATCATCGGCAATTAGTATTTTGATAACTTGTTTTTCTTCCATATTAAAAATCCTTAAACTTGAACAGGTAATGTAAACTTGAAAGTAGCTCCTTTACCCTCAGCAGTTTCTACCCAAACATATCCTTTATGTTTTGTTATTACCTGATGTGTATAATATAAACCAAGCCCCGTGCCTGCGGGTTTTCTGCCTTTACTTAATGAAAATCTCTTGAATAATTCTTGTATATCCTCTCTGGTTATACCTATTCCATCATCTTTAACGCTAACTAAAACAGAATTAGAGATATTTATAGGTTTAATCAATGTAGTATACTCATCCATTCCTGTTTTAGGATTATAAATAGCCTTTTTATCTTCTATTAGTTTAATTGAGCAAATAATTTGACCTCTATGAATGCCATTAGTAATAGCGTTACTTATTAAATTATGCAAAACCCTCTTTATTTCTCTTTCATCAGCTATAATATGAATATTATCCTTATTTGAGTCTAGAGAAATAATTATTTTCTTATCTTGTGCAAGGGATTTTATTTGATCTATAGAGTCTTTAACCAGCTTAACAATATCAAATTCAGATTTAATAAGATTAGTATTACCTGAATCATATCTATATACTTCCAGAAGTGTGCTCACCATTTCTAAGGAAGAATTGTTTGTACTTTTGATTAACTCTAAAACATCTTTTTGCTCTTCTGTTATGGGGCCATAAGCTTCTTTTAATAAATAACTTATAGTCTGATTTTCAGCTAACATAGGAACCTTAAGGTCATGAGTTAAGGTAGCAACGAAATTATCTCTTAATTGCTCTTGATTTTGTAAATTATCTGCCATTTGATTAAAGGTTGCAGACAATTGAGCCATTTCATCATTTCCCTTGATATTTACTCTTTGATGTAAATATCCTGATGCTATAGATTTTGCAGCAATTACAAGTTTTAAGATAGGAGTTGTTATTGTTCTTGCAAAGAGAGCAGCAATTACAATAGCTACGATTAAGCTTATTACTGAAATTAAGCTGATTAACTTTATATTATTGTTTCCTGGTTCAGTAAATTTGTATTCAGGAATTCCAGTATACACTACACCAACAATATCACCGGAAAAGTTTTTTATAGACTCATATTGTCCCATTTCAAATCTGTTTGGCTGCTGCATTCTTACAAAGTAGGTATTACTGGATTTAAAATGATCCATAAAGTCGCTGCTTAGAAGTTGTTTTTCAAATTCAGCGTTATTGTCAGCTAATTCCAAATTTGTTGTGACAATTTTAGGCTTTTTATCCTGAATTTCAAAAACAGTTAAACTTGCTCCTGTCATACCTTTAATTATATATGGAATCCCCCCTTTATCTTTTAATGATTTAGTAACAAGTAAGGCAGCTATAACTTGTTTTTTATCATTAAAAATGGGAGAAACAGCAATGTGAGAAAGTCCTAACGAATTATTGCTTTTTGAAAATAACCCGTTGTTTTTTATGCCGGATATAATGCTTGAATCGGGT
>MFRQ01000099.1:6442-7645 GCA_001784615.1 Candidatus Melainabacteria bacterium RIFOXYA2_FULL_32_9 | reverse complement strand
TAAAAAAGTGACTTTGTTACTTTGCGGTGATAGTGCGTATTATTGGAAAGATTGATGGCTTAAGACAGTGCGAAGCACCTCGCAATGACATCTACATTCTTAGTGTATTTTAACATTTTCTAGGCAAACACCTAAAATAATTAGCAATTCAGGTTAAATAGGCTTATCTATTCGATAGAGTCGGACGTTTTGATAGAAATAACCCAATATTTGATAAGCATTGTAACCATAGTTGGCTAGAATATTCGCCCCATGTTGCGACATGCCTACTCCGTGGCCTCTTTTTGGAAGATTACCATCAAAAGAAGGTACGGATTTAACAAATGGTAAATCTTTTACCCAAACTGCACCGGAATTTATGGTATAGCCACCGGAACTACTATGATAATAAGCCGGTATTACTTTATTTCCATAAACTAAAACCTGGCCTTTTGTATCGATGACTGCCTGGTTTGTTCTTGTAGTTTCAGCAGATGCACCACCATAAGCCTGATCTTCAGGTGTATCCTTTAGATCATATCCATATTTAGACCTTTTTCCAAGATTTGCAATAGCATAACTTCTTGCTGCAACAGCCTGAGCTTTATGTGCCTCAATATTCCATCTGCTTGGCATCTCTGAAGGAACTACTCCAAGCATATAACTCTCTAAGTCAAGATCATTAACGACAGTTACACCACTTCCCGTATTAAAAACAATTAAACTGCCTCTATACCAATGTTTTTTTGTAAATACAAAACCTGATCCACTTGATTTGAGGACTAAATAATTAGAATTGGCATTATAAGATTTTCCGTTTATAGTAATGCTTAATCCTGAACCAGTACTTTTAATAATGTACACCTTCATAGGTTCAACATCGGAAACTTTGCGTCCAGTATAACCATCCACAAAACTTCCAGCCTGTGATACTGCAACCTGGGCATAACTTGCGTTAGTAAAAAGCCCTATTCTAATTGCTAATGCTGGCCTGGAAAATAAAAACACAGAAATTAGTACTGCAAAACATATACACGTTGTTTTTAACAAATTTATATTATTTCTCATAGCAAAATTAATTATAGTCATTTAATTAAAGATATCAATAACTATAATTATGCCCTTAAACCCAAAAATATCATCGATCGTTAGGATGATAAAGTATAAAAATTAACAATAAACCTAATTAAACAGGATCATTTGTAATCGAATTATCAAGATTAC
>MFRQ01000099.1:0-6432 GCA_001784615.1 Candidatus Melainabacteria bacterium RIFOXYA2_FULL_32_9 | reverse complement strand
TATGATCTCTATTGCTAATACTTTTTGCACTTCAGGAGAAGATAATCTTAAACACTCGATAGCATAAAACACACTTTCCTCGAAGTCATACCAGCGGCGTGAAAAAAAGCCGGGTTTTTCATATCTAATTTTATCAACAGGGACGTTATGGGCTTTGCCTTTTTGAATTATGTGTTCTGCAACAAGTAGCTGATTGTGTATATTAGCATTTCTTAAAATACTTACAGCTAAACTCACAGTTGGATCTTGATCGTACCACCTCTTATTATTCGTCATCCAATAAGAATCCTCAAGCTTATATAACACCCTGAACTTCTATATTTTAGAATACTTGATTTATTGAGTCTTATCAAGTGATTATTTTTATAAAATTACAATTTATTTAGCATGAATAAAATTATTTATAAAAATAATAAAAATTTACTTATCAGACATTCTCTAATATAAATCTCCAAAAGTCCACCCGTGTCTATATATAATAAGTATGTCTAATGGATAGATTTTAAAGTTTAAATTCAAGTTCAATATTAAAAAAATTAAAAAATTTTAAAGCATTGTTAAGAAATCCTACGAAAAATAACGATCGAGTATATAAAAAATAGCAATTTTTTATATCATTTAGTTTTTATATATATAAGAGAATAAAAAAATACCAGCCAAGAAAATTGGCGCTACAAGACAAAATAAAGGGGTTATTAAACTAACATATCGGGGTGCTACTAGGCATAGGAGGATTAAGACAGTTAACCAACTGTCTTTCTTATTGTCTTTAAGGATAATTATTAGAATATGAGAGTAATGTCATTACCTGTTTACGGTTGAATCAACAAGATGTTTTAATTATTCTAAAAATATCTTATTGTATTATCCCGATAGCTATGGAGGGAATTTATGAAAATTGCTGTATTATCAGATATCCATGGAAACCTGGATGCCTTACAAGCAGTATTGAACGATATTAATTCTCAAAATATTAGTAAAATCTTTATATGTGGCGATCTGGCTATGGCAGGGCCTGAGCCTGTAGAAACAATTGACTTTATCAACGATCTGTCAAAAAGATGGAACATGGCAATAATACAGGGCAATACAGATGAAATGATAGTAAAATCTACAGGTAGTGACAAGTATACTCCGCCAAATGAAATAATGGCGGCCTCTCTTAAATATGCTCAAGAGGTTTTAAGACCGGACCAGAAAGAATTTTTATATGAATTGCCTGCACAACTTAAAGAAACTATAGGCAATTTAGAAATTTTGTTCGTACATGGTTCTCCAAGAAGAAATAACGAAGACATATTTCCTAATATGGATATAGAAAAAGTCAAAGAAATGGTAGATAGAGTTACTGAGAACATAATTTTCTGCGGTCATACTCACATGCCTGTCAACTATCACGTAGGTAAACAAGCCATAATTAATGTCGGGAGCGTTGGTAGACCATTTACAGAATTACCAAAAGCCTGTTATGTAATTTTAGACTACCCGGATTTATCAGGAAAAGAATTTAGCTTCAATTATAGATTTGTAGACTATGATTATAAGTCAGCAGCAGACAAATTAGCTAAATTACCGTTTAAAGGAGCAGATAAATTAGCTCAAATGCTAATTAAAGCTACATCCAGATATCCAGAATAAGTAAATAATTGATTTTATTGGTGTAATTTTGCTGATTCATCAAGGCGCACAATATCATCTTCATCAAAATGCGTACCCGACTGAATTTCTATCATTTTAAGATCTTCAGCACCAGGGTTTTCTAATAAATGCTTCTCACTAGCCGGAATAATTATGTTATCACCCTGTTTTAAATATATTTCTTCATTATTCTTTATTATTTTTGCAATTCCAGAAAGCACAATCCATTGTTCATTTCTATATAAATGAACGTGTAGGCTTAACTTGGATTTTGGATTAATATGGAGTGACTTAACCATAAAACCTTCACCCTTTTGTAGAACTGTACTATGGCCCCAGGGTCTGTATACGGTTTTATGAATGACACAAGCTGAATCATTATTGCATTTAAGATAGTCAAAAACCTTCTTTACATCCTGTGTTCTATTCTTATTACAGGCTAAAATTGCATCTTCAGTTTCTATAATAATCGTATCCTTTAGCCCTATCGTTGAAATAAATTTGGATGTTCCATAAATTAAAGAATTTTCACTATCAATGTCAAATACATTACCTACAATAAAATTATCTTTTTCATCCTTCTTGGAAGTCTCATAAATTGCCTGCCATGAGCCAAGATCATTCCACCCACAGTCAATAGGAATAAGTGTTATAATCTTTGAACATTCCATGACAGCATAATCTATAGATATTTCGGGTATTTTAATATATTCATCATATGAAACTGTAGAATTTCCTTCTGTAAATTCACAGTTTAAAACCCCGTCAAATACATCTTTTGAATGTTTCTCAAGCTCATTTAATAGGGTGGAAGCCTTAAACATAAAGATGCCGCCATTCCAGTAGTAATTCCCTTGTCTACAATACTCTTCGGCCGTATTGAGATCAGGTTTTTCCTTAAATTCTTCCACTTTCATAGCAGTATCTACAATATTAGAAATATTAGCGTCTTTATAAGTCTTGATATAACCAAATCCTGTATCAGGTCGTTCAGGCTTAATACCAAAAGTAACAATAAAACCTGCTCTTGCAAGATCAGCCCCCTTAATAAGCGCTGCTGCAAATTCTTCCTGACATTTAACCAGATGATCAGATGGAGCAATTAAAATTACAGGATCTATTCCTTCTTTATTCAACTTTTTTAAAATATAAAAGACTGAAAGGCCTATAGCAGGAGCTGTATTTCTTCCTACAGGTTCAGCAATAACCTCAAGATTCCCTGAGATTCCAAGTGATTCTTGCAAATCACCTAACTGCATTTTTATTTCTCTAACGTGCTTCTGATTGGTTACAGTAACAATATTAGACTCAGGAATAACTTGAGATAACCTTAAGAAGGTTGACTGAAACAAGGTACTTTCATTATTTAACTTTAAAAGCTGCTTGGGATGCATCTCACGACTAAGAGGCCAAAGCCTGCTTCCACTTCCACCAGCCAAAATTACCCCATATAAGTCTGAGCATTTATCCATTTTTGTACTATTCCAATTCTTATTACTAAAAAACATAATTTATTATAATATAAAATCAGTTTTAATAATTTACCATATCTTATGTTCCCGAAACCAATCTAAACAGAGTAATTTCAGGTTTAGAATTAATTCTCGGAGTATTCATAACAAATTTAACGTTAAATATTTCAGGGGTAATAAGAGCTGTCCCTATCCCTCTATTGACGTATAATTTAGATTCATCCAGGCTATATAACCCTGAAAGATAATTGCATCCCAGTCTTAATCTATATATAAATCTCAAAACAGAGAAATATAACTGCCCTCCGTGAGTATGTCCAGCTAAAACTAAATCAGGATTATATTCAGCAAATTCATCGAAGTTAAAAGGGTTATGTGTCAAAAATATCGAAGTTGCATCTTTAGGAATATTTTGCACCATTTGTATTATATTTTGACTTCCAAGTTCAAGATCATCTGCCCCCGCCATATATAAAGTTTCGCCATTTATATTTATCTTAGCTGACTCATTAACCAGAACTTGAAAATCTGTTTTTCTGTATAACTCTTGTACTTTTAAACTATCATCACCATCTGAGTGGTCATGATTTCCAATACAAGCAAACTTTCCATATTTTGAGTTAATTTCCTTAAACAATCTGGTTAAATCAGGAATAAATTTTTGCCCGTTACATATAGCATCACCTGTCATTACTACTATATCAGCGTTTAGCTTATTTAAAATTGATATAGCAAGTTCAACAAGCTCAGTATTTCTCTCATTTAAGTGCAAGTCAGATATCTGAGCTATAAGTAAACCATTAAGACTACTTTCCAGTCTATCTACTTTAATATCCTTAAAAGTAACCTCTATTTTTCGTGATAACCCTGCCAAAAATCCAGCTATATTATCTAATCCCGGGTCAAAAATTTCCAAATTCATTGAATATATTAAACACATAAATAATTAGTACATCAATAAAATTTAGCACATTTTACTACCTCAGATCAAAAAACTAGAAATCTAGCTATCACCTTAAGATGCTTTAATTATAGGCTAATTAATGCGATTTTTATTGTGTATTAAATTTTAAAAAGAATTATTATGTACGCAGATAAAATTATTGAGCTCATTAATAAAACAGTAGATACGTTCAGATATAAACCAAGAGAGAGTGATGCACCTTTTAAAAAACCCGAAAAAACATTAATTGCTCTACCTGGTTATATTGGAGATATTATTCTTTTAATTCCTACTCTTAGAAATCTTCGTTATAATCTTGGGGATAATTCTCAGATAGATATTGTCTGCAATAAAAACATATATAATCTGGTAGAAACTCTACCTTACATAGATAACTTTTACTTAAATGAGAATATAGGAAAAAATAAAGTCTCATTTTTGAGGCAGAATAACTATGACACTGTGTTTTTGTTTAATTTTCCGGTGTTATGGTCTTTTGCCAGTTATAGAGCAGGAGTTGAACAAAGAGTCAGCTTTAATTTAGAGAGAATTGGTCTTAATTACCCGCCAATTTGGCAAAAATTAATTACACATCTAGTGAAATCAACCCCTATAACTGATAAAAAACCTCAATGGCAAGTATATTTGGATACTTTGAAAGATCTGAACTTAAATATTTTTGATGAATACCTGGAAACACATTTAACCAATGATGACTTATATAAAGCTAAAAATGTAATGCAGGAAATAGAACGCCCAAGAATAGCAATACATATTACTGCAGGTTCTCCAGGAAAACAGTGGCATTTAAATAATTGGATAATATTAATAAAATATCTAAAAGACAAGTACAACTGTAGTCTTATTGCAACAGGAACAGAGAATGAAAAAATCCTGTATGATTATCTAGCTACACAATCAGGAATAAGAATCCATAATTTATGTGGAAAAACAACAATCAGAGAAACTATAGCTTTATACCGTTATCTGGATTTAATTGTAACCTTAGATACAGCATCTGCACACTTTGCAGCAGCAGCAAATACAAAAAATATCGTTATAATATATGGCCCTACTAATGAAGCACAATGGCTGCCTCACGCACCAAACTCGAATATTTATCAAATATATAGAAATTTACCTTGCCGACCCTGTTTAACACGGTTTTGCCATCACAGAGAATGCTTAAATAAGTTATATCCTGATAAAATAATTAACGTGATAGAACAAATCTCTATCTAAATTTCTAAATCGATAAAAAGCTTGATATAACTAAGCAATTCAAGTTATTTAGGAATTATTTATCTATAATTACAGTAGTATCCCTGTCTACATCCTTACCTTGATTAAGCTGCCAGGATTTTGATTTAGATTTGCTCTTTTGCTGTAGATTCTTTAATCTTGTCTCCTTAAAATCAAAGTCTATCTGGATTTTATCCTTTTTATCGCTAATTGTTATTACCCTGAATGAATTTGGATATTCAACTAAAGCAGGAGTACTGACATAAACTTTATTATCACTTTTGATGATTTTTGCAGCATGATAATGTCCACTTAGTACTGCAATTACATTATTGTGCTTATTTAACACCTGTTGATACTCAGCAGCATTTAAAATTTTATGACTTTCACTTTTAGAAGGTTCGATTACAGGAAAATGCTGCACTATAATAACTTTAGAATCTTTATTACCGCTCAATTCTTTATCGAGCCATTCTAATTCTTCTTTATGGTAATAACCATTTGCTGTTACACGCCAATCTATAACCCCATCCATTACTACAAATAAATATCCTTTTTTAGGACTAAAGCTATAATAAGACTTATCACTATTCACATTCTTGTTATATTTGCTTATCAGACTTATACGTCTACTTTTACTTAAACCACCTTTAATACCTATTTCGTGATTTCCTGTGCTGGCATGCCAAGGATATTTTAGCTTATTAGCTATAGATATAAACTTCATTAAATCAGACTCAACCGGTTTATTTATGGAGTCACCGGAAAACAAAACAAGATCTATATTATCAACACCATTAATCTGTTCTACAGCATCCTGAAATAGTTTTCTAGAGCTTGAATATAATCTTCTGGAGCTGTCTTTTGAGGTTGAATCAATATGAATATCAGAAAGATGTGCCAGTTTTAAAACTGAGTTCTCAGTTTCATTCTTAGCAATTGCGTTATATGTACTGTTTAAAGGGAAATAAGCTATTCCTAAAATCAAAAACAAAGTAAATATTAGAAAAAATAAGCCCGGAGACTTTTTCATATTCTTAAACATAAGCATCAATATAAATCTTTCTATCTTAATTCAGTTGATAAATGACTATCTAAATTGTACCCGGATTTTTATTATTTTTTCAAACTTTTTAA
>MFRQ01000098.1 GCA_001784615.1 Candidatus Melainabacteria bacterium RIFOXYA2_FULL_32_9 | reverse complement strand
TTTATGAACATATTTACTCATTCCCTCATTTTATCATTATCGCAGCAGAGCTGCGGGGAATTTACCCTCAGAGATTAAAGATTTTTCATCAAAATCTTTGGTTATTTTTTCCGCTGTCCTTAAAAGAATTGATAAAGGTATGATTTTTGAAAATCTACTTTAAAAAATCAAGAAATCATGCCAAAACAAGTTTGGCATCTATCCAAATAACGCTTAAAGTTGAAGACCAGAAAGATTCCGAAATAATACTGAAACAATTTCAGCACATAGTTTAGGATGATAATTTTCATTATTTAAGCAATAATTACTGCTTTAATTTAGCAATTCAATTTTAGTGGCTAATCTACTTAGCTCGTTATAGTGCTTTTCTACATTAAAATCGAGTCTTTCACCCAAATTTAAAATAGTAGCTACAAAATTCTTATCTACTTGAAGATTTTCCGAGCTTTTTAATGAATCAATCAACTCAGAAATTCTGTTGTAAATTAAGCTAAAGTAAAAATCTTGAGCCTGGCTTAAATTAGGTTTTACCCCCAACTTACTTGCCAGTGATAGAACACTAATTATATCCTCGCACTGTTGAATATCCATATTATCAGCTAAGCTTCTAACTTTATCATTAATATATAGACTATAGATTTCCTCAGCTTTTTTGTAATCCAGATTAACACCAAGCTTTTTAGCTTCTTTACTTATATCAAAAGCTTCCTGTAATAAGCCAGGATTACCTATATCATCTACATTTAATATAATGTCATTGAAGTTGCGACTTAAAGTGTATTCAGTAGCAATTTTAAACTCGGAAGGAACAGAAAGACCAAGCTCATAAAGTTGTATCATAGGCCCTTTGCCTTCTTCATACAAGCTATGATATGTCTGAGCAAATCTTTCTAGCTGATCTTTAATTAAAATTCCAATGATCTTGCGTCTTTCATCTATAAATAAATCTTTTAACGTGAAGTATTCTCTACCAAAATGATCGTCTAAACTTCTAATTATTTCTGTTAAAGGTAGACTATAAAATTTAGTAATTAAATCTTCCTTAATTTTGCTAAATTCTTCTTCACCTGAATATCCTCTAATTGCACAATGAAAATCTTCTCCACCAAAATGCAATAGAGCATAGATCATATCGTAACGTTCCAAGGTTATTTTTGAGATAATCTCAATTCGACCAAGTAATAGGGTTGTATTTCCTTTTTTAACCTTACGATAATCTAATGACTTTATGTTATAGCAATATATTTCTGTTTCATCATTATATTCTTCGAACAAAGAGCTGATCGCCCAATGACTTACTACTTGTTTAATACTTACTATTGAAGGTTTAACAAATTTAAGATAAACATCTTTTCCTGTACCAAATTTTTTTATGTTACTTCTGGCTTCAGACAATTTATCCAGAAATTCTGTCTCCAAGTCTATTTCTGAGAATTCCTCTGCAATCTGCATGGCTTTTGCAGCATATTTAAGTATTTGTGTTGTCTCTATTCCTGATATATCAGCAAAAAACCATCCACAGCTTGTATACATAAGCATTGCTTGCCGTTGCATTTCAAGTAACTTAATTACGTCAACTTGCTCCTGTCTGGAAAGCTTTTTAATACCTTCATGAGCACAAAAATGGCCCATAGATAACTCATTTCTGTCTAAAATTACATCAATGTATCTATTTCTAGCTTTCCAGGGCTCTTTCAAGTATCTACCCGCATGCTTTTCATAAATTATATATAATTCATCTCTCAGCCAATCAAGAGCATTCCTGAGTGGTCTTCTCCATTTTTGATCCCAGCCTGGTTGAGCTCCCGTTGAACAACCACAATTGTCTTCCCAACGCCCTACTCCATGAGCACAACTCCAGGATGAAGGATGTTTAATATCAACTTCAAATCTCGGAGGATTTTTCTCAAGATATTCTCCATAATTAGTAAGTTTAAACCCTGCTTCAGCGGTTCTTTTCTTTAACATGTAAGAAAGAGCCATATCACCAAATTTTGTATGATGTCCGTAACTTTCACCGTCTGTAGCAATATGAATTAGCTGATTATAATTTCTGTCATGAGAAATACCATCTTTAAGTCTGCTAATAAATTTGTCTCCATTATGGAGGAGATTTTCAAAGGCAACAGATTTAGAGATAGAACCATCATAGAAGAATAAATCAATGTATCTGTCAGTATTATCTTTTAAATGATATCTGTAAGGCTGACCCGGATCAATATTACCCCAGCTAACATCAATCCAGGAATTATCATTTCCACCTATAGGTCTTACTTTTAATGCTTGATATGGAGAAAGAACAGTAAATTTTATGCCACAATCAGCTAAAACTCTAAAAGTAGCATCATCAGCTGCTGTTTCAGCAAGCCACATGGATTCAGGCTTTCTGCCAAAACGATATTGAAAATCTCTTATTCCCCATATAACTTGAGTATACTTATCTCTTTCATTAGCAAGAGGCATAATTATATGGTTATAAACCTGAGCCATTGCATTACCGTGTCCGGAATGCTCTTCTACGCTTTGACGGTCGGCTTCAATTATCCTCTCGTAAGTTTTTGGAGCATGCACTTCAAGCCAAGACAAGAGTGTTGCCCCAAGATTAAAACTTATAAGTGAATAATTATTAACTATATCGAAAATTTGACTTTTATGATTAACTATCCTCGATACAGAATTAGGAGTATAGCATTCAAAAGCTATACGCTCATTCCAATCATGAAAAGGAGCCGCACTATCCTGCAGTTCTATTGTTTCTAACCATGGATTTTCCCGTGGAGGTTGATAAAAATGTCCATGAATTGTTAAATAATATTCTCTTTCAGGCATTAAGATTCTCCAGCTAACCTACTGAAATAAGATTAAATGAGACAGAATATTTTAGCAAGAAATTGTTGTACAGGGTTCATCTGCTAATTTATTGAATAACTTAAGATGATCTTCAATTTCCCTTATTGATAAGAAACTTTCTCTGACAACTTCTTTTCCTGTTTCTCCCATTTTTTTAGCAACATCAGGATTCTTTAATAAATATAAAGTTTTTTCTGTAGCTTCTTGTATATTTGAAACAAGGAAACCATTTACCCCATCCTGAATTTGAAGCTTAATACCTCCTACATTTCCACCTATTACAGGTTTACCTTTCCAAAGGGCTTCAGCCACAGTCAATCCAAAACCTTCTTTAAGTGATTTTTGCAGGACTACATTAGCTGCCATTTGGAAAGCTTTTACACCAACATCACCAACATTATGATAGTTAGTATAAACGTGAAGATCAAAATCTTCTCCGGCTCTTCTTACAACACGATCATATATAATCCATCCTTCAGGATCATCATGTGCCATACTTGTAACCAAAACAAGCTGTGTACCTCTTATACCTTTTACAGAATGGCTGTATTTAATATTTCTATATACATCAATAACCCCAAGAGGATCTTTCCAAGGATCAAATCTTGAAATTTGAACTAATAAAGGCCTGGTAGGATCAACATTATAGCTAACCATCAGATTATTTACTTCTTCTTCAGCCATTTCACTGTTTTTAGGACTAAGAGGATCTATTGATGGAGGAATAAAAGTAAGATTTCTAAATTCTGAATTTTCTTTTACAAATTCATCAAGAGTAAATACAACTGCATCATAATTTTGCATATACGGATATAGGAAATTCCAGGTATCCGCATTAGGTTGAGATGTATCTATATGACAACGCCATATCCACTTGCCGGTTCTGGCTGTAACATAATCAATCATAGCTAGAGGTTGAGGGTCATGTGCGATCACATAATCGTAATTTTCAACAATTCCCTTTGCATTAACCTCAGCGCCATTTAGATATACCTGTTTCTGTTCGTCAGAAACAGTTCCTGAATGTCCCTGCATATTATTATGAAATAATTTTGTTACATCAAAAAATCCGGGAACAGGTGTCATTACATACCAATCAACCTGTAATCCAAGATCTTGCATCAATGCAACCTGAGTTTTTAATAACTCAGCAACTCCACCACCATATGCAGTAGTATTCAAGTTTAATACTTTTTTATTTTTTAATGGTTTTGCAAGTTCTTTTAATCTGTCTATTTTTTCTTTGCCTACAATTGGTATATAATCATCTACACTTTTGGGTGTAACTCTCACTTCTTGTAAAACTTTTGATAACTGGACCATCAGCCAACCCTTCCTCTTTGTTATAAATTACTTACTGTTTTTAGTTAAAAATTAATGAGATAAATATTCTAATTTAATTTCTGGGTTTAATGTTTAGTATTTAAGAATGTAAATGGCTTAAACACAGTAAAAATAATAACATAAATTGTAAATTTTCTGTAATATTATCGATCAAAATAAATAAAATTTCCTATCAAAAAAGCGAAATAAATTTAATATTAAGTTACCGCTTTACAAAGCCATTAGTAAAATATAAGTTTTTTTAATTAACTTTAAATCTCATTAAGTTTTTGGCTGTATTTAAAGTTACATTTTGAAACATTATGAAATAACCTTGCTTGAATTGATTAAACAGTAAAAAATGCTATTATATTTTTAGCATTTTATATTATACTAGAATTAAGGTTTAGTTAAAGAATTATTCAAGGATAAAGATAGGCTGGAATATGTCAAAACACATTGATACAGTGCCATTAGAGGTACTCATTTTAACGGTAGATCACGATATCAAGGGAATTGTTCACGTATCAAAGTATACAGATTCGAATAGAGAGTTAACTGACCTTTTAAATGATAGGGAAAGAAGGTTTTTAGCTGTTACTGATGCTGAAATTGTTAGCAGGAAAACAAATTCTGCTCCAAGAAAATATAAGTTTTTAGAAGTTCATATCGACTATATTCTAATGGTGCACCCATCTTCACAAGTTTTATTTAAAGAAAATTATCGAGCTCAAGAAGATATAGTAAGATTTCGTGAATTAAGAGAAAAGCTAAATCGAGCCAAGTTTTAATTTTAGTTTATAAATTGATAATAAGAGAAAGAGCTTTTAGACTCTTTCTCTTATTGTTTGATTTTTGATATACTGATTTAAGGACAGCGGAAAAAATAAATTAAGTATTTTGATGAAAAATACTTTTTTATTTTTGTAGCCTGCTTCTTGCGCGAAGCGGGAGCTATCCGAGCTCATTCTTATAACCAGCAATTTATGAGTAATAATAATCTCTTAAATCAGGATAAAAAATGAACCGGAATAAACAAAGAAAAGCCTTAGTATCTGATTTTGACGGAACTATAAGCAAAATAGATTTTTTCTATTTTGTTATAGCAAAACTATTAACTGAATCAGATATACAGCCCTGGCTTGATTATCAGGAAGGAAAAATTACACATATTGAGGCTTTAACAAGAATTTTCAGGAAAATTCGCCTCGATAAAGAAGATTTTCACAAATTAGTATTAGAATTACCTATTGAAGAATGCTTTATTGATACAGTCAAATACTGTAACGAAAATAATATCGACTTTTATATAGTCAGTGCAGGTGCTGACTACTACATAAAAGTTATTCTGGAGAATTTAAAGGTTCAGAATCTAGTAAAATTAATTAGTAATAAAAGTTGCTACTCTAAAGAAGAGGGATTGCAAATAATTGAGCCTGATAAAACCAGCCCTTTTTATTCTATAGAGTATGGTATCAGTAAAAAATTAGTTGTAGAATCAGTTAGAAAAGATAGTGATTTTACTGTTTTTGCAGGAGATGGCAGACCTGATATAGAAGCAGCCAGACTTGCAGATAAAGTTTTTGCTAAAGACCTGCTTCTTGATCTTTGCAAAGAAGCTAATATTAAGGCTAAAGAACTCACTTCTTATGGTGAAATACTGGAATACTTAAAAGATGAGTAAATTAAATCAACAACAAATATCAATTCCGTCCATTTTAAAAATTGGAGAAGGTGAATTGAATTGTCTTGGAAGATATCTTAAGGAATCTTCTTTTAAAAGCATTGCTTGCTTCTTTAGTGAAGGAATTGAAGAAATATATGGGAACCAGATTTTTGAATGTTTCAAGAAATCAGGAATTAATATTGTACATAAAAATATTATTCACGAAATCCATATTGAAAATGTTATACATACAGCCTTTGACATTCCTAAAACAGTAGATGCGCTTGTAGGAATTGGAGGGGGAAAAGCACTTGATTATAGCAAATATTGTGCCCATGTTCTTGCTTTACCTTTCATAAGTGTGCCTACATCTACTTCTAATGATGGTTTTTGCAGCCCTTTATCCTCGTTACTCGTTGAAGGTAAAAGAAGAACTGTAAATGCTAAAATCCCTTACGGTATTGTTGTTGATATCAATGCCGTAAAAGCATCACCGGAGTCCTGTATATTTTCAGGAATAGGGGATTTAATCTCAAAAATTACAGCCGGTTGGGACTGGAAAGAAGCAGCAAAAACCGGTAATGATACTTTTAATGATTTTGCTTATTTAATATCCCAAAATACTGTAATAGATTTTCTAAATTATCAGAATCAGGATATCAGGGCCCCTAAGTTTATTTATCACCTTGCAAACTCACTTTTAATGAATGGATTATCAATGGAAATAGCAGGTTCAAGTAGACCTGCAAGCGGAAGTGAACATTTAATATCTCATGCCCTTGATGAAGTTTCAACAAGTAGTAAAATGCACGGTATTCAAGTAGGAATTGCAACTTATATATGCAGTTATATTCAGGATAACCAATTTCAGCTTGTTAAAGATTTTTTAACTAACACCGGATTTTTTAATTATCTATGTACAAATCCAATCAATAAGAGCGAACTTATTGATGCTATTAAGCTTGCTCCTACTGTTAAACAAGATTTTTACACAGTATTATCTTTGCCACACAGCTTAGATAAAGCAATAAACTTTATAAATACAGATGATATCTGCCAAAAAATCCTTATTTAACTTGAATTGCTAATTAATTTTAGCCAAAATTCTCAAAAACCCGCCCCTGCCACCCTAAAGGTGGATAAAGGGCAAAGCCCTTTATCAAATCTATATAATTTTTGAGAATTTTAATTCAGTTATATCAAGCTTTTTATTGATCTAGCAATTCAAGTTATTTAGGCTATTTAGTATAATTTATTATCAATCTATTAATAACCGGTCTTATATCTTCCCATAATATCTTACTGAATAGTGATTTTCGCCTATATCAAAGTCAAAATCCTCATCTAAATTAGACCAGACCTTATTTCTAAGGTTCTCATTTACTTCAACCGGAACTATCGACATTAATATCGCATAAAATTCCTCGATAAATCCCTTATCTTCTCGATCAGTTACGGTTTGAAACTGCCCAATCTCTTCTTTATTCCTAAATAATCCAAATTTTTCCATTAGGATTTACTCCTAAATTATACTCAAATAAATTATTCTTCGGTTATCTTGATAACACTAACCGGACAAGCTTCTGCTGCTGTGAGGCAATCATCTTCATTACCAACAATGTTCTCTTCATTAACATGTGCTAAATCATTTAATGTAAACACTTCACTATTTATCGCTTCACAAGCACCACAAGAAATGCAACCCGGAACTATTTCTACTTTCATAATTTTTACTCCTTATTTGAGTTTATACTAAGCCAAAATATAAATGCCAAGTCATTAATCCTGGTAATAAAAAATACTTTCTTCTTACTAGTGGCAAGATTTGCAAATAATATGTTAAAAGCGACCCCTGTCATTGCGAAGATTCCGAAGGAATCTGTGGCAATCTATCCATTTTACATTTAAAAGCTAGTATTCATAATTGGCAAGATCCTCACGTCGTTTCTCAGGATGACATTGGGTATTATTGGAAGGATTGA
>MFRQ01000097.1 GCA_001784615.1 Candidatus Melainabacteria bacterium RIFOXYA2_FULL_32_9 | reverse complement strand
CTTAGGGTGGATAAAGGGCAAAAGCTGAGAATGAGCTTATTTAGCTCCCGCTTCGCTCTTTATCAAATCTATATAATTTTTGAGAATTTTAATTCAGTTATATCAAGCTTTTTATTGATCTAGCAATTTAGGTTATATAAGCTTTAGAACAGGATTTATGACAAATAATACTCTATTTTTATTTCCAAATCCTGAGTTCGATCAAAGAAAACATCACGGTATAAGTAAATTATATCGAATATTTTGCTTGAAATTTGGTTATAATCTTAAAATTGTCGATTTAGATTTCCTAAGTCGTTATATTCCTGACAAAGATTATTCCCAAACTCTTATAATTGCCGGAGGAGATGGGACTATTCATAAGGTGATTAATACTATACCTGATGAAGCATTTAAAAAGTATGTTTTTGGCATTATTCCGTCAGGTACAGCAAATGAGTTTGCTAAATCGTTGTCCATACCATTATCTATTTCTAAATCTGCCTGTATGATTGCTAATCCTAAAAAGTTGTATTACCAACATATTGGAATTATTAACGGGAAATATAAATTTGCTACAGGGATAATGTATGGAATTGCCAGCAAAATTCTTCAGTATACTCCAAGAATAGCAAAACATTACTTAGGAGGAGCAGCTTTTCAGTTTGGTTTTTTAAGAGTTTATGTTGAGTATTTAAGACCCTGGTCAGGTTTTATCAAAAAATTTAAAATTGATTCAAAAGAGTTTAGAACGAATTATTTGTTGATAAATAATGCAAGCTTAAAAAGCAAAGACTTGACTGTAGAAGATATTGATGGGGAAAATAGGAACTTGTTTTCAATTATATATATACATTCCAGATTAAAGTTTCTTGATATTCTTAGAGTTATGTTTAAACATCATATGCATTATCGTATATTGTACGATAATGCATTAAATTATGTGCAATTACCAGAAGTAAGTCTCCAATTTGAAGGAGAATTAGAATTTATGTTAGACGGAGATATGTATATTTATTTATCTCCGTTAATAATTAAATATTTTGACAGACCTATGGCAGTAATTTCCGGGTAACACTTTTATTACATTGAATTAATGCTGTATTATTCCTGATTACCCACTATTTTCAAGCATAGGTCTTCTAATATAGTACCACTTTGATAACTCAGATTAATTAAGGCTAATTTATATTCATTTGTACTTGCTACAACATTAGCTCTTGTTCTGTCTAAGCTAACCTGCGTATCTGATAAGTCAATAAATGGACAATTTCCATTTGTATATTCGCTTAAAACTGATCCTTTACAACCTTGAGCCATTTCTAATGCAGAGATAGCTAATTCTAATTTCTTCTTTGTTTCTTCTGCTTCAAGATAAGCTTGATAAACCTGAAATGAGGCTGTATTTTTTAGACCTTCCAGCTCTTTTGCAGTAGATTCAACTAGTTCTTTTGCTCTTGCTACTGCATATCTTGTTTTCGTTCCATCAAATATATCCCAATTTATAGCTCCAAAAACCTGAAAGCTTTCACCTTCTCCAAGAAACGGTGCTCTATGATCATTAAACAAGTAGGTTGAGCCCGCATCAATTCTAGGATAATAGTCTGCACGTGCCAATCTTACATCATTTTTTACATTTTCATATCTTAGCTGTAAAGCTTGAACATCTTTTCTCGATAATACAGCGTTCTTATAATAACTATAATCATAAATTGGAACTTCTATAATATCATTAGTTACATTAACTTCTTTATCAACACCGAGTAAAAGACCTAACGATCTTTTTGCAATGTTAAAATTTTTTCTTGCCGTTATCAGTTTCTGCTCAATTTCCATTAGGGCAGTAGAAGCTCTCATTACATCTGAACCGGATCCTGTACCATCTTTATATCTTGCATTTACAACTTTTAAATTTTCTTTTGCTTCATTTGAAGCCTTCTGCGTAGCATTAAATAATTCCTCTGCTGCATTGATAGTTAAATACGATTGAGCAACTTTATATACAAGCTCTTCTTGTTCTCTTAAATACAACTGTTCTGCAACTAAATATCTTTTTTTAGCTATTATATATGTCACAATATCTCTTTTGAAAAATATTTTCTGATCCACAGTAAATGATGTTAAAAAATTAACTACAGGGTCTGGATCATTCACTGTTGCAGGGTTTAAGTCTCCTAATACAAACCTTTCCTGATTAAGTATTATTGCGGTTACAAGTTGAGGAGTATTCGTATATAATGTGCTCTCTCTAAAACTCAATCTGGGTAAAAAAGCGCTTCTTGCAAATCCTATATCTTTTTTCTGTGATTCAAGAGAATTTTTAAGAGCCATAAGTTCCTGGTTATTTATTAACGCATATTGAATGGCTTGTTTTAGAGTTAATGGTTCTTTGATTGACTCAATTTGAACAGTTTGTTTCAATGTCAGTGGTTCAGCTACTTGCTCCTCTGCCTCAGTAATTTTAGTAGTACCCATTATAATTAAGATTATAAAAAAAAGTATTCTAAAATCCTTAAACATCTTTAACTCCAATTAACTTATTCCTTATGTCTCTTTATTCTTTAATATGAAAAATTTCTGTATTTTCTCATAACCATATAGTTATATGATTATGAGAAATTCCTGTAAATTAGCAAACTTACTATACTCTAAACTTTTTAGTGGTTATTAGATAATGACCTTTATAGTTAGTTAGTTGATTGACCGATGCATAAGATAATTAAAGTTGAGAAATATGTTTATCAGATCAAAATATCTCAAAGGCTTAAAAATCAGATACTCCAAAATTAATAAAAAACATCATCTTTGGTTTGATAAAGATATAAATAGTTGAATAAAAAACATGAATCATAATCAAAAAAATGATAGCCACAAACATATGATAAGAGAATTTAAGAGGAGATTATTAGTTTCTCTTATACTAACTATTCCGGTACTGATTTTATCTGAAATGACACAGGAATGGTTGGGTTATACTTTGAAAATTCCATATCAGGGTTTAATTTTGATCTTATTATCGTCTGTGATTTATTTTTACGGAGGTTTTCCTTTTTTAAAAGGGAGTATAAATGAGCTAAAAAAACGCCAACCTGGAATGATGACTCTTATTGCTATGGCAATATCTGTTGCATTTTTCTTTTCCAGTGCAGCAATAATCTTTAATTTAGGGAGTGACTTTTTCTGGGAATTAGCAACTTTAATAGATGTGATGTTACTGGGGCATTGGATTGAAGCTAAAAGCGTAATGGGAGCCTCAAGAGCACTTGAGGAGCTTGCTAAAATAATGCCAACAACAGCACATCTGATAAAAAATGGAAACGTAGAAGATGTTAAGGTATCTGAATTAAAAAAAGGTGATATGGTACTGGTTAAACCTGGAGAGAAAATACCTTCGGACGGTATAATAACAGAAGGTAAGTCGGACTTAAATGAGTCAATGCTAACAGGTGAGTCCAAACCTGTTTCTAAGAAACCAGATAATGAGGTTATAGGAGGATCTATAAATGGTGAAGGTTCATTAAAGATAAAGATACAAAAAACCGGGAAGGAAACTTATCTGGCACAAATTATAGATTTAGTCAGAAAATCTCAGGAAAGTAAATCCAGATCACAGGATATAGCAAATAGAGCTGCTTCATATCTTGTTTATTCAGCAGTCTTTATTGCAATAATAACATTTATTGTCTGGACATTTCTTGATAATTCATTTTTTGCACTTAGAAGATCTGTAACAGTTCTAGTTATAGCCTGTCCTCATGCTTTAGGGTTGGCAATACCACTTGTTGTAGCTTTATCCACCACTATTACTGCAAGAAGGGGAATTCTTGTAAGAAATAGATCTGCTTTTGAAGTAGCAAGAGATATAAATGCAATTGTTTTTGATAAAACCGGAACTTTGACACAAGGTAAATTTGGAGTAACAGATATTGTTTCTTATATAGATGAGAGTGAGTTACTAAGATTAACAGCAAGTATAGAATCAAATTCTGAGCACACTATTGCAAAGGCAATAGTAGAATACGTAAAAAATAAAAATATTGAGATACCAGCTGTCTCAGATTTTAAAGCATTATCAGGTAAAGGAATTTTTGGAAAAGTTGAAGGAAAAGAAGTATATGCAGGAAGCCCGGGACTGCTTGAAAAATTCCATATAAAACCTGATGATAATAGAATACGAGAACTTGAAGAACACGGAAAAACCGTTATATTTTCTATCATAGATAATAAGCTTGCTGGAGTTTTTGCCCTATCAGATATTATTAGAGAGGAATCTTATGCTGCTATATCAGAAATAAAAGATATGGGCATTAAAACATATATGATAACAGGTGATGCTGAAGCTGTAGCTAGGTCAGTTGCGAATGAACTTGGAATCGATGATTATTTTGCTCAGGTTTTGCCTGATAAGAAGGCTGAGAAAATTCAAGAATTGAAGAAAAAAGGTTTTAAAGTAGCTATGGTAGGAGACGGAATAAATGACGCCCCTGCTTTAGCAGCTTCTGATGTTGGAATTGCTATAGGAGCAGGTACAGATGTTGCAATAGAAAGTGCTGATATAGTT
This sequence comes from Candidatus Melainabacteria bacterium RIFOXYA2_FULL_32_9, assembly GCA_001784615.1. Lineage (NCBI taxonomy): Bacteria > Bacillati > Candidatus Melainabacteria > Candidatus Melainabacteria bacterium RIFOXYA2_FULL_32_9. The sequence continues at coordinate 6,592 of MFRQ01000097.1, read as the reverse complement.
CTTGTTAAAAGCAATCCTCTTGATGTGACGCAGATGATATTTCTATCAAAAAGAACTTATGCAAAGATGATTCAGAATTTATGGTGGGCTGCTGGTTATAATATCATAGCAATACCTTTAGCTGCAGGAATTCTTGTTACTTATGGTATTATAGTAAATCCTGCAATTGGAGCTTTATTAATGTCTTTAAGTACGGTAATTGTAGCAATAAATAGCCAGACTTTGCGAAGGTATATGCCAGAATCCAGTGCCTGATTATATCAGTCACTAATTTTCTTTTCAGTAATTTTAATGTCTAATGGTGGAGCCTGAACGAGCTGGAAGGTGGCTGAGGCAACGCTTACCTTCCCTTCAGTCATATTAAATTCGTCTAATATTCTTGTAAAAAGTTGATCTTTTGTTGTTACTCGTCTTTTATAATCAACAATATATCGAATAGAAAACTCAGCCCAGTTATCATTTGCGGTCATAGATATCATAGGTTCAACTCTGGCAGGTTCTACAAGATATTTTCTGCGTACAACCTTCCAGGCTGCCTCAGCTTCCTCTATATAATCTTTTACAATATCATTAACAATATTTTGCAATATTTGTCTTGCTAAACGATAATCACTGCCATATTTTACCGGAATTGCAATCTGGTCCCATAAAAATGGAAAATCTCCTGAATAGTTATAAACAGGTTCTTTAAACACAAAACTGTTTGCTATTCTGACTATTCTGCCTGTATATAAGTCAGCATCAACCCATTCACCAAGCTCCATTATTGTAGTACGCAATATACTTATATCGATTACGTCACCTTTAATCCCCCCAAGCTGAATCCTATCACCAATTCGATAAAAGTGTTCTGTTGAAATTCCAATCCATCCAGCTATACTGGTGATAACTTCCTGTAAAGCAAAGGCTATTCCTGCACCTATCACACCAAATGCGATTGTTAGACCTCTTAATCGTTCATAAAAAACAACTAATAAAAAAAGAAAAATAACAAAATACCCAATAAAAGTTATTATTTTTCTTGTACGATAACGTGCTTCAGGATCGCTAATTCTGCTCGATATTTGTTTTCTAATAAGTTTAATAATGAAATTAAGAATTATAATTCCAACAATAGCAGTCAAAATTTTTACAAAAAGTGGGTGTGAAAATATGGCTACTAAAGCATTTTCCATATGTTAACCTTTCAACTATGATATTGTGTTACTTAGAGTCTATCCGAGAATTCAAAAAATGATGCTTAGAGATTGCTTCACAACATCGTTTTTAGAATATATTCACATTGCAAGGTTCGCAATGACTGCAATAATTTGTTTATCGGATAGGCTCTTATTCTTCTGATTGAGATTCTTGACTGGAATTATTGAAAATTTCAGCAGATGATACTCTAAACGCTGAGGGCTGATAATCCTCTGGCAGATATTTATGAGGAATAGTTACTTTATTTCCATCTCTAACAGCAGTATAGTGCGGTGACATAATTTCTATTCCTGCTTCATTAAATTTATCGTGTATGTTTCTATGCAAGTCAGAGTATGTATTTTGCATTATTGTTGGTTTATCCGTATATGCATTTATTTCATAACTTATATAAAAGTCATTAAGCTTTGTTATTAATACAAAGGGAGTCGGATCCTCTTTTATATTTCTTGTTATTTTTGCTGATGCAATTAGAAGCTCTTCTACTTTTTTAGAAGACGCCTCATAACTTATTGAAACAGTAGTATGTAAAATAAGCCCTTCCGCAGGAGCATCGGTACTATAATTAACAATATGACTTCCAAGAACAACTGCATTTGGAATTGATATTACTTCTGATTTAATTGTTCTTATTCTAGTCACAAGAAGTGTGCGTTCCACAACATCTCCTGTTGTATCAGCTATTCTTAGCCTATCACCCACCCTAAATGCCCTTGTATAGGTTAGAATTATACCCGCAATAATGTTAGCGACCGCTGCTGAAGAGCCGAATGAGACAATAACACCGAAGAAAATTGATAATCCTCTAAATGCCTCAGATTCCCAACCCGGAATATAAGGGAGTATAATTACTAGACCGAATGCAATTATCAGAAATCTAACAATTTTTGCTGTAGGTTCTGCCCATTCACTATAAAAACCAGGAATACTTATTCTCTCTACTTCTATTTCCTTGAAAATAATTTTAATAAGCTTAATCATATAGTAGATAAATATTGATACTATAGTTATAAAGAATAAATTCGGAATGAAGTTTATAAAAGCATTTAAAGTAAAATTTAAGGATGAGAAAAAATAATTTTGCAGATTCTGCGATAAACCAGCTGTCAATGGAAACAGACTAAAGACCAGAGTAAAATATATATAAATTAAAGCTATTTCAATCGTTATTCCTATTGCTTTAATAAGCCAGATTGTGACATCTAAAACTCGATTTACGGTAAAAAACTCAAAATTCTGAATCTTTATAGGGTGTATAAGTGTTCCTTTCCAGGAATACAATTTATCTATAGATTTTACAAAAATATATTTAAATAACTTAAAAGCAAAAACAAGGAATATTGTGGCAAGTACAGTAAAAAAAATATCAAACAGCATATTTTTCCAGAAGCTGCTATTTTCTGGTTGATCTACAGCAATCTGCAACCTTTTTATATATGCTCTGGTTAAATCAGGCCGAGAAATACCTGTAGCTTCTGCGTCAATATCTGTAATGCTCATTATAATCACGTTACCAGCAAGTATATCGGTTGATTTTTCAGCATTTTGAATAGTTATTGAATTAAGCCTATTAAAAGGATCTTTATATAGCTTTTCTAATCTATGCGATATGTCACTAGCTCTAGTTTCTGGGGTAAGTGACCCAATCCTTGCTTTGATGTGAAACAATGTTTGCCCTTTAAATATTACTGGAGCCTTAACTGGTTTATTTATATCCTGTGCAATTACTTGTGAGTATGCAAATAAAGAGCTTATTATGCATAATAATACAAAAGTAAGCCCCATTATTGATTTAAAGTTTTTTAAAGCCCTATATCTCTGAACTGTCATTGTCAGTCCTCAAATTCAGAGTTAAATATCTAAAACTTGCATAGTAAGCTTATATTAATAAGTCATATAAGAAAATAAGAAATATGTATAATTTCTTGGTAAATACTTGGCTATTTAAATTTAAAAAATTGGTAATGGTAAAAATTAAAGTGATAAATTTTTTCAGAGCCATAATCCAGCTAATCGTCGCACTGTCATTGCGAGGCAGCAAAGCTGCACCATTAAACTCTACAATCTTAGTCTTAATTACAGTGATTTATGAGTTATAAAAGGTGACTGTGTCACCAATCCAAATAATATTATACTATCTTTTTTTGGATTGCAGCGTCACTTCATTGCATTTCGTTCCTCGCAATGACACTAGGAAACTTTGATTTCTGAATATGTTCTATATCACTTTGTTTTATAACACTACCAAAATATTATATATTATTAAAATTCAAGTTTTAATCCAACACTGACTTCTCCTAAACGGGTAACTTGAGATAATGCAATTTTAGAATGAAGATCGGTGCAATGACAGGCATGTAATTGATGGAGATTCAAGGCCTTTATATATTCAACTGTTTTTGATAGTTGCTCATCTGAAGGATTTACCAGATGAAGACCTCCTATGATATCGAATATTCTTTCATCCTCACATACTTGCTTTGCATATTCGACTATATTACATATTCCTGAGTGTGAGCATCCTGTTACAATCACTAAACCCTGTTTAGACTTGTAAACTAAAGCTGAATCTTCGATTATATAATCATCTATCCAGTTTTCATTAAGATAAACTTGACCAACTGAAGCTTGATTTTCGAAATTATTATTTCTAGGGATTTCTCCCAGATAAACTAATTTCTCAGTTATCCAGAGAGGCTTTTTGCTGAGTTTTAATTCAAAATTTCTGGATAATTTTTCTTCTGAGATTAAAGAACCGATTTCTCCCATTTCATTTCTGGATTTGGATAAAAAAGTAAACGGATGTGTGACAACTAAAGGTTTTTTATTGGGGATATTTTCTTTGATTGCTTCTTTATAAAGTCTGATAAGAGGAACTAATCCCCAGGTGTGATCATAATGCCCATGAGAAAAAACTAGATAATCCAGATTTCTTAGATTAATATTCATTTTGAAAGCATTTTGAATAAAAATGTCTGAATATCCTGTATCAAATAAGATTTTTTTGTTGTCTATTTCAATATAGAAAGATAATCCAGGCTCTCCAAAATAGCATTTACCTGTTGAAGTATTATTATCTACAAGTACGGTTAATTTCATCCCAATTATTCTTTCTAATTATTATTTTCTTATGTTTTTTAATAATCATATGTAGTTAAGTGTATAATGCTAATTTTTTGAATACCAGTTAATTTGTTTTTTATCTTTACTTATGAATTGGAGAGAAAAATAATGAATAATTCAGATAAATTACAAGAACTTGAAAACAAAATGAATGATATAGAAAATTCAATAAAAGATTTAGATACAAAAGTTGAGGAGATTAAAAAACTTATTATATCTCATCAACGTCATACTGCATCAGAACATGGGCATAGTTATAAAGTTTAAACAATTAATTTAATGTTGCGCATTTTTTTAATATTACAAACTATCAGGTAGGCTAACAAAGTTAGTTAAGAGAAATAACCTTATTAATAAGTTATTATTCTTATCTTATAAATCATTTTTTTCTAAATTATTTAAAAGAGATCAATGACTAAAAAACCTCTTAAATATTTGACAATCCTGATTTTTACAGCAGGAATGTTGAGAAATTCTGCTTGTTTAGCGGAAGAACTGCTCTTGGAAGAAATAGTATTTGATAAAAATCAGATAGAAACTTCATTTCATGCGCAAGAATTTCAACAGGATCAAATTAAGGAAATCAGTTGTGTTGAATTACCTTATCTGGAAAATAAGCATTTTTTTGGCTATTTAGAAGCTCGCAAAGAGCTTGTAAAGCACGGTATTGCTCCAGAAGTTAACTATACTACGGATAGCTTTTTTAAGTTGAGAGGAAAAAATATTAGTCAAAATATCAAGTCTATCGGTCTTGTAGATTATTCTCTTACCATTGATACAGAAAAATTAGGTTTAATACAGGGTGGTACACTGTATGCATTAGGTCAAAATTTGCATGCCTTTAATTTGGCGACTGATTTTGTGGGTGATATACAAGGAATAAGCAATATTGATGCTCCTGTGTCTAATAGATTAGGTGAGCTCTGGTATAAGCAAAGTTTATTTAAAGATAAAGTTGGTATAAAGCTAGGTAAACAAGATGCTAATTGTGATTTTGATACTCTTGAATCAAGCGGAGATTTTATAAACTCATCATTTACATTAATGCCTAATATTCCCATGCCATCATACCCTGCTCAGGCACTCGGAGCAGCTGCTTTTATAGAGCCAATTGAACAATTTAACTTAAAAACTGGTATTTATGATGGCTCAAGTGAACCAAGTACTCTCGGGTTTAGAACAGCTTTTGATGGACAGGAAGGAGTTTTTACAATAGTTGAATCGGGAATTAGGCCTACAATTAAAAAACTTCCCGGGAATTATATTACAGGCTTTTGGTTTGATTCGGGTTACGTTGATGAAATAACAGAAGCTCCTGATGCAAGGACTTTTTCATCAAATTATGGCTTATATGCGGGAATTGAACAGGCTATTTATAGAGAGAATAATGAAGATGATCAGGGTTTATATATACAGGGACAATATGGCTGGAGTCCGTCTGATAGAAATGAAATAGCCAGATTTTACAGTGCTGGTTTTACGTATTTTGGGCTTATTAATAAAAGAGATCAAGATGTACTGGGTTTTGGTACAGCAATCGCTAACTTAAGTGGGAGAACTCAAAAAAAAGATGAGATAGTACTAGAATCTTTCTATCAGATTCAGTTTACTCCCTGGTTTGCAATTCAACCCGATATGCAATATATATTTAATCCTGGTGGAAATAATAAAAATGCGTTTATACTAGGAGTCAGAACGCTAGTTAGTTTTTGAAGGAGAATGAATAATGAAAACTTGGAGATGCACAGTATGTGGATATATACATAAAGGTGATACTCCACCTGAGCAGTGTCCAAATTGTAAAGCCCCTAAGGAAAAATTTGTTGAGGTTGTTGAAAATTCTGATCCTATCCATATAAATTATGTGCAGAAAACATCTGATACAAAAGAAGTAAATGTCGTTCCTTTTTTTGAAGATTATAATTCATTAGCACCATTTATATATAACCTTCCAGTCGCTCAGGAAGTTAAATTTCACAAACATCCTACTACTGATGAATTGTTCTATGTTATAAAAGGAAAACTTGAATTTAAGGTTGGAGATGAGAGTTTTATTACAAAACCAGGTGATTTAATACAAGGAAAAATGAATATTCCTCATACATTTAAAAATATTGGAGATGAACCCGCCTGTTTCTTGTCTGTAAAAGGTCCAAAACCTGTAGACCTGGAAATGCTTGAAGAATAATTGGTTTTAAACTTATCAAAATCAATAGAGCTTAACTTTCAAATAAAAGTTAAGCTCTATTAAAATAATTATACCAATAAA
>MFRQ01000096.1:6348-7866 GCA_001784615.1 Candidatus Melainabacteria bacterium RIFOXYA2_FULL_32_9 | reverse complement strand
AGTTGCTTTTTGTTTTAAAGTAAGACCGTTAAATGTGTCTAAAGCAGCTTTTGGATCTACACTTTTAACTGTATTAATAACGTTAGTTGCTGTATTTTTAGCATATTTAGCAGCTTGTGTTCCTATTCCACTGATTGTGTTGGTAATTGAGCTTACGTGCATAATAACCTCCTTAACTATTTTAGTAATTATATAAAAAAGAAAAGAAAAAATAAATGATAGTTTTTATGAAAATTATTAAGAAATTGTAATATTTTTTATTCTTTTATTCTTTCAATTATGTTTGTAGTCGATTTACCTTCTACAAATGGTATGAATACAACTTTACCTCCACTATTATGTACTGTTTCAGTTTCAGGTAGTGTATCCAGAGTATAATCTCCGCCTTTTGCGTATATATCAGGCTGGATTTTGCTAAGAAGTTCAACAGCGGTATCTTCGTTAAATAATACTACATAATCTACAGAGATAAGCGATGATAACACTTCTGCTCTATCATCTTCATTATTTACTGGTCTGGTAGGGCCTTTTAGTCTTTTTACTGACTCATCGGTATTTAAACCAATAACTAAAATATCTCCTAATTCTTTAGCTTGTTTTAAATATTTAACATGCCCCACATGTATAATATCAAAGCATCCATTAGTGGTAACAATTTTTTTACCATGTTTTTTCTGTTCTTTTATTAATTCTATAAGTTCATTTAGCTTAGTAATCTGTCCCACTACAGTTTCCTCTGTAAAATCTTGTATAATTCCTTAAGAATATTGGGGAAAAGCTTTTACTTTTCCCCAATCAATAATGATTTACTGTTTTTTAGGTGCTTTCTTTTTTATATCTTCGATTTCTTTTTGGATTTTATCCAGATTATATTCGTCACTGAGATAAACAATTTTTGCGGTGTTTTTAGCATTTTGTATTAACTTTTCCATTAAACTTGTTTTGCTCTTATTAATCATGAATTTCTTGATTTCTTCTTTTATTTCAACAAATGGTACTATTCCAGCTTTTTTACGATCAGAAACTTTAATTATATGATAGCCAAAGTCTGTTTTAACAATGTCACTAATTTGTCCTGGAGCAAGGGAGAAAGCAACTTTAGAAAAAGCTGGAACCATATCTCCTTTTTTGAAATATCCTAAGTCTCCACCTTTTTCTGCACTTGAAGCATCATCAGATGAAGATTTAGCTAAGTCGGCAAATAACGCTGGATTAGCTTTTAATTTTGCAAGTATGTTTTCAGCTTTACTTTTTGCCTTATTCATTTCTTCTTGAGCTTTTTTATTAAGTTCAGATTCACTTAAGTTTGATTTTTCAGATTGTAATTTTGCCTTAATATCAGATTCTGTTGAAGCAATTAAGATATGCTGAGCGTTAACCATATCAGGCAGGGTGAATTTTGTTGTTTTATTTTTTTCATAAAAGTCTTTAGCTTCTTTATCGCTAATTTCTGCTTTTGCAGTAAGGCTTTCGAGCAATTTTTTTGTGGTTAAATCCATTTTAATACCTTCTACGAAA
>MFRQ01000096.1:0-6321 GCA_001784615.1 Candidatus Melainabacteria bacterium RIFOXYA2_FULL_32_9 | reverse complement strand
AAAGTAGCTTCTAGTTTTGCTTTACCGCCAACTTTTTGTGCTAATTCGTCAATAGCTTTATCTAATTCTTTCTGGGTTACCGAAATCTTACGTTTTTGAGCTTCTTGTTGAATTAATTCTTTAATTATAAGTTCATTGACTATTTTACCTTTAATTAGAGTATATAAAGGCTTATTCTTTTCCTCTTTAAGGTTAATATTACGTGCAGCCAGAATCGATGTGTTATAAACATTTTCTAATGTTTTATCAAACTTTTTTTGTGTAATTACTGACTCATTAACCTTAATAATTGGTGTACTAGTGTCTTTTTCTTCTGTTACTTTAAATCCTTTTGAGCAACCTGCAACAAGTGCAAGAGAAATTGTTAACAACCCTACTGTGAATTTTTTCATATCAATCTCCTTCTTTATATACTCAATTTATTAATATCAGATATACAACAAAATAACTCTTCTAATATATTTAACTGTTCTTCGACCAAAAGTCCAGTATTATTTAAGAGAATTATGGAAGCCCCATTCTGAGATGAAATAGGCGCTTTAATAATTTTAAGCTTTCTTGATAAAGTTTGTGGTAACTTGATTTGATATTTTTTCCATTCTGATAATTCATAGTCAGTAAATATGCGTATAGTGTCTTCACTTTCTCTAACTAAATTTATGCCAATTTGGGCTGCTATTAATCTGATTTTGATTATTTTAATTAATCTTTGGACTTCTATAGGGATCTCGCCAAATCTATCTTTCCATTCCTCTTGAATAAATTCAAGTTCTCTTAGGCTTTCTACGTCAGCCAGTCTCTTGTATTCTATCATTTTTTGATCTTGATTCCCGACCCATTCGTCCGGAATATAGGCAGTAATATTTATATCGACAATCGGAGGATCTTTCTTGTCCACTTTTTCATTTTGAAATTCTCTTATAGATTCGTCTAATAAGGAACAATATAAATCAAAACCGACAGACAGCATATGCCCGTGTTGATTAGCTCCTAATATATTTCCAACACCTCTTATTTCTAGATCCCTTAATGCAATTTGATAGCCACTACCGAGAGTTGTGAAATCTTTTATTGCTTTTAAACGATCTTTAGCTTCTTTTGTCAGTAATTTATTAGGACGGTAGAAGCAATAGGCATATGCCTGAGTTTCACTTCTTCCTACTCGGCCTCTTATTTGGTATAGCTGAGCAAGCCCAAATTTATCAGAATCATCAATAATTATTGTGTTTACGTTTGGAATATCTAATCCTGATTCAATAATAGTAGTGCATACCAGAATATCATATTGATGAGTTGAAAATTCATACATTACTTTTTCAAGCTCTTTTTCAGGCATTTGGCCGTGAGCTACAGCAATTCTGGCTTCAGGAATTAATTCTTGTAAATCTTTTGCAACTTTGTGTATTGATTGAACCCTGTTATGGAGGAAGTATACTTGACCTTCTCGTTCTAATTCATGATTTATTGCTGTTCTGATCATAGATGCAGCGTATTCACCTATATATGTTTTAATTGGGGCACGGTTTACAGGAGGTGTGTTAATTAAGCTCATATCTCTAACCCCTGATATGGCCATATATAGTGTTCTTGGAATTGGTGTTGCAGAAAGAGTGAGAACATCTATTTGTGCCCTTAAATGCTTTAATTTTTCTTTATGTGCTACCCCAAATCGATGCTCTTCATCGATAACAAGTAATCCTAAATCTTTAAATTGAATATCTTTTTGAAGAAGTCTATGAGTGCCTATTACGAGGTCGCATTCACCTGTTATAAGCTTTTTTATAGTCTCTTTTTGTTGTTTTGAAGTTCTGAATCTTGATAACAGTTCAACTTTTATCGGATAAGGTTTAAATCTATCTACAAAAGTTTGATAATGTTGTTGGGCTAAGATTGTTGTTGGTGCAAGCAAAGCCGCCTGTCTTCCTGATAAAAGTGCTTTAAATAAAGCTCTCATTGCAACTTCTGTTTTTCCAAAACCTACATCTCCGCATATCAATCGATCCATTGGTTTATCTGATTCCATGTCCATTTTAGTATTTATTATTGCTTGTAATTGGTCTGGGGTTTCAGTATATGGGAATGCATCTTCCATTTCTATTTGCCAGGGGCTGTCTGGTTCAAAAACGAATCCCCTTGTTTTTGCTCTTGTTGCATACAGGTTTAGTAAGTCTTGTGCAATGTCTCTTATAGAATTTTTGACTTTCTTTTTAACTCCAGTCCATTCAGCTCCACCCATTTTAGACAACTTAGGCGGAGTACCTGCGCCTCTATATCTGGATAATAAATTAATCTGCTCTGCTGGCATATGAAGTTTATCAGTGCCAGCATACTCAATAGTTAGATAATCTTTTTCCTGTCCGTCTATTTTTTGTTTGCTTAATCCGATGAATTTTCCAATACCATGTTTTGAATGAACTACATAATCATTAGGTTGTAAGTCATTTATGGAAATAAGGAAATCAATATTTTCTCTTTTAGAAACTCTTTTAGCGATAGTAGGCTTTTTAATATTCTTGTTAAATAATTCTGAATCAGTTATTACTGCAAAATTAAGCTCTGGTAGCAAAAATCCTTCTGTAAATCCTTGTCTTGATATGATTACTTCTTTTGATTCCAGTAATTTGTCAATATTAATGTCTGAGTTAGGCTCCAAATAAATAGAAGGGCATTCCCACTCTGCTAGAAAATGAGCGACTCTATCAGGATATTCTGTAACAACCAAGATGCTGTTACCTGATGATCTAAGCTCAGATATATAATTTGCAGCGTTATCAAGGTTAGCCATGAACTTTTGTACGAGTTTACACTCAATTTCGTCAGTTAATTGAGATTCATCCTGAATAAAACTGTTAAGGTTTAAAGTTGTGTGTTTTTGAATTTTATCTATTATTTCTATGGGGTCTTTATGTAAAAGATATGGCAATGGTAAGGCTAAACCTTCATTAATTCTTTGTTCATATTCTTTTTTATACTTTTCATCTTGAATATAGAGCTTTTGTTCTAGCTCAGTTGTTTCATGAACTATAATAAGAGTGTTTTCAGGTAAATATTCTGTAATATCGTCAAGCTTCTCATTTAAAAATGGCGCGAAGTATTCTATTCCTTCAAAATATGTTTCAGTTTCCAGTGACGTTAATATGTTTTCAACAATTAAGTTCAGGGTATTTTGCCCGTATTCTGAAAGATTGATTTCTTGTTTGTTTTTAAACTCGTTAATTATCTTAATTAATCTTTTTTTCTGGTCTTCTGATATTACAATCTTGTATCTTGGTTCTATTGTTGCGTATTGTATATGTTTAATTGATCTTTGTGTCTCTATATCAAAGTTTCGGATGTTTTCTATTTCATCTCCGAAAAATTCTATCCTAACTGGATCTTCGGATATTGGATAAACATCTAAGATATCACCTCTTAAACTGAATTCCCCAGGATCAATTGCCATATTGACTCTATTATATCCAATATCAATGAGCTTTTTAACTATTAAAGACGGGTCAATATTTTGCTGTCTTTCAAGTTTTATAGAGTTAATCTCAATTTCTTTTCTTGATAAATAAGCATTTAATAGTGATTTTGCGCTGGTTATTATGACATCTGAATTATCATTTTTGAATGATTCCAGTATATTTAATTGCTGTTTTGTAATAGCTGCATCGGAATATACAAGTTCATATGGTGAAGCTTCCTGATTTGGTAGATAATTCACTTTTTTATTTGTCAGGGTCTGAATATCGAGATTGTACTTAAGTGCTGTAGTAATGTCTGGAGCGATAATTAGAATGGGCCTATTTAAGGTGTTAATTATATAAGAAGCAAAAAACCTCTTAGCAGAATTGGTAAGTCCTGTAAGATAAACGGTTTTGCTCTTTTCAAGCTGTTTTTTTATTTTGCTAAATTTAGTTGATGAGAAAGCAATCTTATCTAATATGTCTTGAATCATAGTTTGATTATTCTGTATGCTATATGCCGAAAAAAGTTTATATTTTCTATATTACTCAATTAAATGTTAGCATGATCAAGTAATTATTGCTAATCTAAGATAATTTAGAGATAATGTTACAGTATATTAATAACTATAAAAACTTTTTAACTCATGATTTTAATCTGAAAAATGGAGAAATTTGAATTATTTTTTAAAAAATTAAGTTTTTTCTATATGAAAATTAAAATATTATTAACTTGATCTTTTATTTAACAAAAAAATTGATTTAATTTTCGAAAAAACGAAAAAGCTGTAAATCTTGACCGAAATGAGAATTAAGTATATGAATATAGTAATTAATAGCACTGTATTATAAATCCAAAGGAGGTAGAATATGCTAGATGTAAGTAACGTGGTGAGATCTGGACATATTATGTCCACTGAAGACATTAAAAAAGTTGTCAAAGAACAGAATGTAAAATTCATTAGATTACAATTTGTTGATATTAATGGTCAGGTAAAGAATATGGCTCTGCCATCCGAGCAAATTGATAGAATTTTAAATAATGAAATAATGCTCGATGGTTCGTCTATTAAAGGTTTTAGGAGTATAGAAACTTCTGATATGTATTTCTATCCTGATAAAAGTACATTCTGCCTTTTACCATGGAGAAATAAAGAAGGTTATAATGTAGCAAGATTAATATGTGATATCCATAATGCTGATGGAACACCATTTGAAGGTTGTCCAAGAAATAACTTAAAAAGAGTTATAGCTGAAGCAGCTAAACTTGGTTATGTTATGAATGCTGGCCCTGAAGCAGAATTCTTCCTCTTTAAGAGAAATCCGGATGGCACCCCAACAACTATTACCCATGACTTAGCTGGTTATTATGATGTAGGTCCAGATGATCTTGGGGAAGATGTTAGAGGCGAAATGGTGCTAACTCTACAAAAAATGGGTTTTGAAATCGAAGCTAGCCACCATGAAGTTGCTAAAGGTCAACATGAAATCGACTTCAAATATGCAGATGCGCTAACAACTGCTGATAACGTGGTAACATTTAAAGTAGCAGTAAAAGCAATTGCAGCTAATCATGGTCTTCATGCAACATTTATGGCAAAACCAATATTTGGTATTAATGGATCAGGTATGCACTGTAACTTATCCTTATTTAAAAATGGTAAAAATGCTTTCTTGGATGAGTCAAGACCATATCAATTAAGTCAGGAATCATTATGGGCCATTGGTGGTCTGTTAAAGAATGTTAAAGGAATCACAGCTATTACAAACCCAACAGTAAACAGCTATAAACGTTTAGTTCCTGGATATGAAGCTCCTGTTTACCTTGCCTGGTCGGCTGCTAACAGAAGTGCTCTTGTTAGAGTTCCAGCAAAGCGTGGTAATGCTACAAGGGTTGAATTAAGATCACCAGATCCGACTTGTAACCCATATTTAGCATTTGCAGCTATATTAACAGCAGCATTAGATGGTATTAAAAATCAAGTTGAGCCACCAGCACCAGCTGAAACAAATATTTATCAATTAACAGAAAAAGAAAGAAAGAAAATGAAGATAGATTCACTCCCAGGCAGCTTGCTCGAAGCTCTTGATCAGATGGAAAAGAGTCAAGTAGCAAAAGATGCACTTGGAGAACATATCTATAACGAGTTTTTAAATGCTAAGAAAATTGAGTGGGATTCATTCAGAATATTAGTGACACCTTGGGAAGTTGAAAAATACCTTGAAAAATAGAAAACTAGCATTATATTTACTGAAAACCGTCCTATTACAGGAGGGTTTTCTCGATAGTAGTATTACTAAGGGTGCACTATATCAACATAAGCCGAATTGATTTGTCTTAATCTTGAGCTGAGCGTACTTGCTATTTTTTTAACAACATTAATTGCTGCTCTTGGATTAATATCAATTAACTGTTCAAATTTGTAGCAAGAAAGTTCAGCAAGAATGAGATCAGTTACTGCATATGCACTGGCTGATCTTCTTCCTCTACTAATAAGGGCAATTTCTCCAAATACTTGAGGAGATTTTATTTGTGCTAAAAGTTCTTCATTTTCTTTTTTGTTCTTTTTAAGGATATTAACCGTTCCTTCCAATATAATATACATTTCAGATGAAGAATCACCCTCTTTAAATATATATTTATTTTTCACTACCGTTCTTATTCTAATTATTTCAGATAATGCCTTGAGATCGCGCTCTTCAATATCGTAAAAAAATGGGATTTGAGCTAGTTCCTCTGGATCAAGCCTGTTATAGTAATCCATTTCGCATATTTTCCTTCTATTTTTGGAAATTATAGTTAAATATCTGTTAAGGACGTAATAAAAAATTCTTACGCATTTTTTATTACTCGTTTAATAGCTGAACACAGGAA
>MFRQ01000095.1 GCA_001784615.1 Candidatus Melainabacteria bacterium RIFOXYA2_FULL_32_9 | reverse complement strand
ACATATTTACTCATTCCCTCATTTTATCATTATCGCAGCAGAGCTGCGGGGAATTTACCCTCAGAGATTAAAAATAGTAGTGGATTGTTTCATTAGTATTGTAGGGTAAATTCTCTCCGTCACTGTCCTCGCCAGAATAACTTAAAGAGGTATTATTGGAATGATTGATGACTTATAAAAGTGACTTGGTCACTCCTGTGGAGGTTTCTTCGAGAACTTACCCTACTTCAACACTTATCATAACTTTTGAAACAACGTACTAGCAAGATTTTTTTATTTTTCTGACTCATTAAACAATATTCTGTTTTTATATGCTGCTTCTAAGTAAGCAATAAACCTTGCAAAATCACTCGGATATTCATTCCATACTTTTGCTAATGACTTAAAATAATCCATTTCATATTTGTACAAAACTAGATTTTGAACAGCATTATCTGAAAAATCCTCAATATCTTTTTCCTCTAAAAGCCTTGGACATAAGTCATAAGCAGGATTACCTGTTGTATTGTTATTTTTTGGATTGCCGGACACTCCTATTAAACCATCATCATGTAATTTTGAGGGAAAAATGGAGCAAGTAAGAGGCTTGCTTTCATAAATACCACATCTTGAAATTACTTTATCAACCGGCAAAAGAAAATCTTCACCATCCCACTCCTGAAGAAACATACATTTATATGAATCAGGGAAATATCTACTCTTTACACGTTTCATATGAAACGTGTAATATTCATCATTTCCTAGATTTGTAAACTTGAATAATGCCGTTTGTTCTATTATTTTGTCTATATTTTCCTCTTTTACCGGTGCAATTTGAACAAAATATAAATAGTCCAATCCAAGATTTCTTTTGATTTTTAAAATATCATATCCTGTTAAATGGGCATTAAATTTACGGCAACACCCGGCATGACAATTACTACATATTTGCATAATATTCCTTCAATCCAAAAAATATTGCTAGAAAATTATAACCTGAATTTTAAAGTAAAAAAAAGAGGTGAGGAAATATCCCTCACCTCTTTTTTATATGTATTAGTCTTATACTCTTCCGTTTGTTCCAAATACTTGTATTTTATGTTTTACAATCTCTTTTACAGCAGCTCTTGCTGGTGTTAAGTATTGTCTTGGATCAAAGTGTGATGGATTTTCAGCAAAATGCTTTCTAATAGCGCCTGTAAATGCTAAACGGAGGTCTGTATCAACGTTAATTTTAGCAACGCCTAATTTAGTTGCTTGTGAGAACATTTCTTCAGGAACACCTTTAGCACCAGGGATTTCAGCACCGAAGTCATTACAAACTTTTACTAATTCTTCTGGAACGCTGGAAGCACCATGAAGAACTAGTGGGTAGTCAAAACCTACAGCTTTTTGAATTTCAGCTAATCTTTCAAAGTCTAATTTAGCTTCACCTTTGAATTTGTAAGCACCGTGACTTGTACCAATAGCAACAGCTAATGAATCAACACCGGTTCTCTCAACAAATTCAGCTGCTTCTTTTGGATTTGTATAGATAGCATCTTTTTCAGTAACCGAAATATTATCTTCAACACCTGCTAATCTTCCAAGTTCTGCTTCAACTGAAACACCTCTTTGATGAGCATATTCAACTACTTGCTTAACTAAAGCAACGTTTTCTTCAAATGGATGCTTGGATCCATCAATCATAACTGATGAAAATCCACCATCAATACAAGCTTTACAAATCTCAAAATCTTCACCATGATCTAAATGTAGAGAAATTGGAATATCTGAAGAATTTAATGCAGCTTCAACTAATTTAATTAAATATGCCTGATTAGCATATTTTCTAGCACCAGCTGAAACCTGCAAAATCAATGGGGCTCTTAACTCATTACCTGCCTCTACGATCGCTTGAAGAAGTTCCATGTTGTTGACATTATAAGCACCTACAGCATATTTGCCTTTTAAAGCTGCATGAAGTAACTCACTTGTAGGTACTAATTGTCTTGCTGCACACACTGTCATTAACTTATTCTCCTATATATAAGTACTACTACTTTTAGTACAAAGATTATTAACTTTTTAAAATAACAATAAGTTTCTTTAACATGAAGTTTACACCCAATTAATTACTATGACA
The DNA here is from genome assembly GCA_001784615.1 of Candidatus Melainabacteria bacterium RIFOXYA2_FULL_32_9. Taxonomy (NCBI): domain Bacteria; kingdom Bacillati; phylum Candidatus Melainabacteria; species Candidatus Melainabacteria bacterium RIFOXYA2_FULL_32_9. Next base: position 8,897 of record MFRQ01000095.1, on the reverse strand, counting down.
AGTAATATTAGAATGAAAATAAAATTATAAATTCAATAAAAAATTTGCATTTTTATCATTTACTCGTTTTTAATATAATTAAGTAGTAAATTTCGTACCACATAATATTTGGGATTGAGAAAAATTATGCATTATACCCGTTGGTATGACCAGGATAATTATACAAGACTTTTAATGAGTACATTAGAGCAGCTTGAAGACGAAATTAAAATAGAATTAGCGTCTGACCTTATACAGTTAATTATTCAAAGCAATTATTCTTCAAACCTTGATATATTAATAAAAGAAATAAATGTTCAATATGATTCTTCAAAACGTAGATGGTATGACCAAAATGAAACCGTACTTTCCGCTGTTAAAATGCTTAAATACATATCAACATATGTTAATGGAGACAATAAAAAAGATCTTTTAAGTGAATTTTTACTGTCATTAATCTCATATAACAATCAAAACCCAAAATTAATAGGGGTTAAAAACTAAACAATGAGGCTGTTTCTTGGGACTGATATATGTGAAATTGATCGTATACAAGCTATTTATGACAAATATGGTGAAAAATTCTTAAAAAAAACCTTTACCGATGCCGAAATCAGGTACTGCTTATCAAAACCAAGACAAATTGGATCAAGACTTGCCGTAAGATTTGCTACTAAAGAAGCCGCATCTAAAGCTCTTGGAGTTGGCATAAATAAACTGGGCTGGAATAAGGGTATAAACTGGAAAGATATTGAGCTTATTCGCCAGGAAAATGGCAGTGTAAGCATTAAATTATATGATAAAGCCTATAATTTTGCCAGAGAACTTGGTATAACAAAATGGTCTGTAAGTGTATCTCATAGTAAGGACAACGCTATTTCCACTGTTATTGGCTATAATGAATGATCTTATTCTAGTACTTTGACCAATAAATTATGGAGATGGGAATGTTTTCGTAGGAGCCTTGAAAACTCGAAGAGTTTGAACAGCGACGGAGAAAACATTCCCATCGAAATTATTCGGTCAATCCACTAGTGGAATGCCGCAAAAGTTATAAAAACATACCTCCCATCATAATTGTTGTGTCAAAGTACTAATGCTTTGCTTCAAAAATTAAAAAGGCAAATAGTTAATAATATCTATCAAGCACACGAGTCTGGCCAGTTATGGTGTTAGAATTGAAATCAGTATAATGTGTATGACGATCGTAATAATTTATTAAACTTGATAACGCCATTTCAAGCTTATAAACTCTCTCATCAAGATCATTTACATCCGGCCCCCTAAAAGTACTTGTATTCATTCCTAAATTAGGGTTTTTGGGGGGATTATACATAAAGGTTGATGGAATTGGTTGCTGAAAGGTTTTTACCACTGGTGGCAGGGCATTAGTAGCTACTGGCCTATATTGCATAGTCATTTTTATTTCCTCTGTTCTTATAAAATCTATTTTAATATAAAACAGCTCAATATTAAAAGTTGCCTAAATTTAAAGGTTCTTATACTTTGTGCTCAAATAACTTGGTAATAGTCGAATATTGATCGATAAAGGTAAAACTGTCATTCCGAGGTGGTTAAGCCACAGTCACATTGCTAATAATCTTTGTTTTATGTACAAAATTATTGATGATGAGTTTGTGCCTTTGGCACCGTGGGAATCTTTATAACGTGGCTTATTGCTTATAATTGTTATTTGGAAAGATCGCCACGGTTTCTTTTAGAAACCTCGCGATGACATTACCCTCATATTCTAACCATTACCAATAACTTAATATACTTATTTTGCTTTATCCTAGAATTTCTCTTGATATGTATATTAAAAATTGGGCTGTTAAGAAATCCTTAAAATAATGCATATTAGCTTGATCCGATTGTTTATTTTTAGTAACCTGTACAGTATGCTTGGATAAGGAAAATTTTGAGAGAGAGTTATAATATCTTTAAACTTAAAATCGTCAGGTTACTTACTTTTAAATATTTCTTGTACACATATCAGCAAAATTAGCTTTGCGTTTTGCTAGAATATTTAGTAAATAGAGAAAATTTGTGTTAAATTATGCTCGAAAATAAGAATAAAATTTTATCTGAATTATTAGAAAATCTTGATACAGGAAATCACCAAAGTCCTGAAGAATTGATTTTGAAGCTTAATCAGCTGGAAAATCATCCTCGAGATGAAGCTCTGGAAATATTAAATTTTCTCATTACCAAGAAAACGGATCCCCTAACGCTTTTTCATATAGTTAAAACTATCGGCAAATATAATGATGAAAGCTCTGTTGATCCATTGATAGAATTGCTACTTCTAAGAGGCGAATATCAAGAAAAGGTTAAAAATCCTGAAGATTTTATTAAAGTTCGCTGTCTAATCACCAATATCCTTTCCAATTTAAAGAATGATGAAGCTGTAATGCCTCTTTTATATGTATTAAATAATAAAGATGAAAACTATAAGCTTAGATTAAGCTCTGCTGAAGCTCTTGGCAGAATAGGTGATAAGTATGCTGTCTTACCTCTCATTGATATTGTTTCTAATGAAGAAGAAAGATCAGTGTATCTAAGGGAATCAGCAGCAAAAGCGTTAGGAATGCTTAATGATATTAGAGCAATTGATCCACTTATAAAAATTCTGGAATCAAAAAAAGGAATTATAGATAAATTCACTTTCTTGAAAGAAAAAGCTATTGAATCTATAGGTAAAATAGGTTTTAGGGATGATAAAACAATAAAAGCTTTAAGTAGTGCCTTATTGGATGAATCACCATATATCAGACTTTCTGCAATAGAAACTCTGGCTGAATTAAATGACGACAGAATATTTGGCTTAATTGAACCTCTGATAAAAGATGAAGAAGAAGATGTAGCAAGATGTGCAATTAATGCTCTTTATAACATTGCAGGAAAAAAATATATAATTAATTTAGCTGAGAAACCTGATTTACCGGGCTGGTGCAAAGATGAAATAGAGATGATTTTGGAAGAAGATGAAGAAGAGTATGATGACAATGAATAAATCAATTATTCTCCTGTCAGGAGGTTTAGATTCAGTAATTAGTTTAGCTTGCGCTAAGGAAGAATATAATATTTCTCTTGCTTTAACTTTTAACTACGGACAAAGAGCTAAAAATCAAGAAATTGCAGCAGCAGCGGATATCGCAAAATACTATAATATCGAATATAAAGTTATAAATCTTCCCTGGCTTGCTGAAATTACAAGTACTTCATTAGTAAATATCAGCGAAAAATTACCGGCATTAAAAATAAATGAACTTGACACACTTGATTTAACTGAAGAATCAGCAAAAAAAGTCTGGGTGCCTAATAGAAATGGAGTATTCATAAATATTGCAGCAAGTTTTGCAGATTCTTATAACTATACTCATATAATTTTCGGAGCTAATAGTGAGGAAGCAACAACTTTTCCTGATAATTCACAGGAATTTATTTCTAGAATTAATGAATCTCTCCAATATTCAACTATGGTTAAACCTGAGTTAGTAGCACCACTGATTAATTACAATAAAAAAGAAATTGTAAAAATTGGTATAGAGAAAAAAATTCCTTTTAATTTAATTAGAAGTTGTTACACTGATAACCAAAAACATTGCGGGGAATGTGAGTCCTGTTTAAGATTAAAAAGAGCTCTAACTGAAATTGCAGATAAAGAAACTTGCAAATTAGTATTTGGAGATTAAAATAAGTTTAATATTTATATAGAGTTGAGTATAAAAATGAAATCAAAATTTATTGAAGAAGAAATCCGTTATACAGGAAAAGAGCTTTCTCCTCACTGGATATATAAAAATTTTAATCTCATTGGTGATTCTATTATTGGCTTTACAGGCGAATGTGAAGTAAAACTCGATAATATGGTGGATATTTCTGATGTATTATCAAATAGCCCTATATACAGTAAAAAAATGTTGCACTTTATTGTAGAACACTTTAATATTTCTTTAATTGAGGGAATATTAAGACAAAGACTTTTAGTTAATATTGCCCGAGATGTTATTTTAGACAACTTACCTAAATCCACTGTAATATCTAGACAAGGAGATGATTTGTTTTATAATAAGAGCAAACTCTCAGTGTCAATAGCAACAAAGTCTATCACCTCAGTATTAATACATCTTGGAATAAATATTGATGCGATAGGTGCCCCGGTTGAAGCTTGCGGACTAAAATCGGATTTTAATTTGGAAAACATTGAGGAAATAGCAAATAATATAATAAAGAACTATTGTCGTGAAAATGAAGAGATTATGAAAGCTTCCTGCAAGGTTAGAGGAGTAATTTAAATAAATGAGCATAAAAATAAATACAAATTCGAGAAAACCAAATAAAAAAGTTCCTCCACAGAAATTAAAACCTAACAAAAAGAAATTATTTTTTATTTTCTTTAGTGCTTTTATGGTTTTCTTTTTCTTATGTACATTTATAGCATCAGTATTAACACCCAATATAGACGTTCCTGCCTTAAAAGATGGTCAGAACTTAGACTCATTAACAAGCGAAGACTTCAAAGGACGAATTGACCCACGTTTAAAATCAATAGAACTACAAGAGGACGTAACTCCTGCATCTTCAGATACAGAAAATCCATTCAAGAAAAAAGATACAGAAAGTACAATTTCTCAAGATGAAATAATCCTTGATTCTCAGGTTACCGACACAAACATGGAAGAACCTCAGACCAGTTCTGAATTTAATGAATTCGATCAAGTTCCTTTCGATAATAACAGAAATTCAAGTACAACCAGAGATCAATCTCAAATACAAAAACCAGCTCAAACACAACAAAATCAAATTAAAAAAGCTCAACCCGTAATTAAAACTCCATCACCAACGATTCCAGAACAAAAACCAAATCAAGGTGGAGGTTTAATGTTGAGAGATAAAATAAAAGTTGAACGTGAATCTATCTCCATGAGCAAGGTAGTAGTAGGTGGTTATGCTTCTCCCAGTGAAGCTAAAAGAGTCTCAGAAGAATTAATGAGGACAAATCTCAATATAACTCCGTTTATAAAAGAAAGTAACGGAATATATTCCTTACAAGTAGGTTCTTTCTCAAACCAACAAAAAGCTGAAATCCTGGTTAATGAGCTCAAGAAAAGAAGTGTTCCTGCAAAAATTATTCAAGATTAACAAGATTATATTAAATACTCATTAACAGGACTTACGCAAAAAGGATGTCATGCCGGACTTGATCCGGCATCTATCCAATTAACTTTTATAGCTTAGAATTGCAACACAGACAGATCCCGCATCAAGTGCGGGATGACAATTCCCGTTACTATACAAAAATGACAGAATTAAAAAGAATTTCTACGATTACTAGCAAATGTCATTCGCTAAAATCCAAGATAAATGACTTCTATAGAGAATTTTAGAAATTATTTCTCATTATTTCTACATTTAGGAGAATTTGCGTAAGTACTGTCAGTAAAAGTTTTAGAAGACAGGAATGTCCCTGCATTAATATTAGTTCGTAGAGCTATATTACAAGCACCATGGCTTACTATAGATACTTCATAGACCTCATCATAAACCTTTTTAAGCTCAGATAGATCAATTGATTTATCGCATATTGCAAAAACACTTGGTCCACTACCGGACATCACAGCATTTAAGCAGCCTTTTTTAATTAGATGAGCTTTTATATCTTTAATTACAGGATAATCATTCAGGATTGCAGCCTCAAGAGTATTATTTAATAATGAGGCTATTTTTTGTGTATTATTTTCTTTTATTGCTTCAATCATTGCCTCTGTATTCTTATTTTCAGGCTTGTTCGATAACTTAGAGTATTTATCATAAGCTTCTTTAGCTGAAATGAATAAATCTTTAGGCTTTACAATTATTATATTTAAATCGGGAGTTGGAAGTTTCTTTAGTTTTTCCCCTTTTAAAGTAGCAAGCTGAGTGCCACCATACAGACAAAAATTAACATCAGCACCAATTTGAGAGGCTAAAACAGAAAGTAGTTCATTATCCAAGATTTTTCCAAAAATCTCATTTAAACCATACAGTACCCCAGCAGCATTTGAACTACCCCCGGCTAATCCCGCTGCAATAGGGATATGCTTTTCAATAAAAATACTGACTTTTTTACTGATAATACCTGATTTTTTCAGGTACTTTTCAGCACTGATATAAGCTAAATTTGATTCATCATATGGAATTAGTGGATTATTTCCTGAAATATCAATTATATTATCATGATCGTCATTCTCATCCACAGTAATAGTAAGAAAATCATATAAACTTACAGTCTGCATAATACTCTGAATATTATGATAACCGTCTTTTCTCTTTTCTAAAATCTCAAGAGTCAGATTAATCTTGGCTGGTGTTTTTATTTTTATAGTTTTCATCAATTTATACCAATATAATAAAGGCTGCTCAATTTGTATTTACTTATGCAGTAGTATTAGACCACGCTAATTTATTTGAGAGGTAATTTATCTTCCAATTGCTGTCCTCGACTTCACTTCGTTTCGTCTGTGGAGGCAATTTACAGATAAATTACCTCTCAAGATTTTTAGTCATATTTTCTATGGTCGAGTAGTAGTTCTGCTGCCGGGTTTTTCTGCTTTACTGCCTTGTTTGCACAATGGACAGGCTGATGGATCATATACTTCAGGAGTCATTTGTAATAAAGACTTTATATTTAATCCTGTTTTACCTTCTGATCTATCCACAATACAGCCATAACCAACAATTTCTCCGCCCCATTCCTTTATAATTTCTGCTGTTTCTTTAGCAGACTTTGCTGTAGTTATTACATCTTCCAATATAATTATTCTTTCGCCTTTTGATATTTCAAAACCTCTTCTGATACATAAGGTTCCATCTTTTCTTTCAGCAAAAATTGTTCTTTTATTAAGAGCTCTACCTACTTCATGGGCAATTATAATTCCCCCAAGAGCCGGTCCTACAACCAGATCTATTTCCATATCAAATAACTGTGCTAATCTTGATCCTACTTCACCAGCTATATCAGGATATTGCAAAAGTTTTGCGCATTGAAAATACTGACTGCTATGAAGGCCTGAGCTTAACTCAAAATGTCCTCTTCTGATGCTGTCTGTTCTTTCAAGAAGCTCTAATATTTTAACTTTATCTGTTGTTTGCATTCTTATTCCCCTCGATTAAATCCTGAAGACTCATAATATTATGCTGCATTAATACATTTTCCAGATCCTTAGCTAATTGTTCACTTATACAAGGATTTGTAAAATTAGCTGTTCCTATTTGAACTGCAACTGATCCTACTGCAATAAACTCTAAAACATCGTCAACATTTGATATTCCACCCATTCCTATAATAGGAATATCAAGAACCTGTTTTATTTCGTGTATATAACTAAGTGCAATCGGCTTAATCGCAGGACCTGAATACCCGCCCTTTATATAAGAATGTTCAAGTTTACCATTATTGATAATAGGATTTACCTGCATGCCCTTAACTGTATTTATCGCAGAAACGGCATCTGCACCGGCTTTTTGAACAGCAAGTGCTATTTCAATTGGATTTGATACATTAGGGCTTAGTTTTACAATCAAAGTATTTGAATAAACTTCTCTAACACTAGATACAAGTCTATACAAAGTTTCCTGGTCCTTCCCGAATTCAAGACAACCGGCTTTAACATTGGGACAGGATACATTTAGCTCAATAGCAGGAATTTCAGACTTTTCACAAATTACAGCTAATTGAGCATACTCTTCAAGGCTGAATCCGGCTATATTGAGAATAAAATTTATATTTCTTTCTTTTAATATAGGGAGTTTGTGCTCAATAAAAGAGCATATTCCAACATTTTCAAGCCCTATTGAATTTAGCATGCCACTTTTAACTTCAGCGATTCTTGGTTGAGGGTTTCCGTCTCTTGGATCTAAAGTAATACCTTTAGTAACAATGGCTCCAATATTTTGAATACTCATAAATTCTTCATATTCATCAGCATAACCAAAAGTTCCTGATGCTGTAATTATTGGATTTTTTAGCTTTAATTTACCTATATTTAAAGATAAATCAGGCTTTACAGTTACCATATAATGGATCTCCCATCAAAAACAGGGCCATCTTTACAGATTCTTCTGTTTTTAATTTCATTATTTTCTCTTATTTGTATTGTACATCCCATACATACACCTGTCCCACAGGCAAATTTCCTTTCAAGAGCCAGCTCTGACTTAATATTATATTTATCAGCTATGTCTACAACAAATTTTAGAACCGGAGTTGGCCCACAAGAATAAATTTTTTGTGGATTATGGGTATTTATAATCTCTTCAAGATAATCAACAACCCTTCCTGCATAATTAGATGAGCCGTCTTCTGTTACTATATAATCATCAGCAGGGTTTAATTCTGCAATATTAACTTTCTGTTGAAATCCAGCTGCCAGAATATATGGGATTTGCTTTCTTTTTAGCTCTTCAGCAAGGAATATCATTGGTGCTACGCCAACACCGGCACCTATTAACAATGCTTTCTCACTGGTTATATTAAAACCATTTCCAAACGGCCCAATAAAATCAACCGTATTACCAGATTTAAGTTGTGAAATATATTTAGTTCCTTCTCCTTTAACCTTATAAATAATGTGAATATAATCACCATCTACATTAGCTATACTAAAAGGTCTTCTAAGGACTAAATCTTTGCACAAAATAGAAATAAACTGGCCAGGAATTGCCTTTTGAGCTATATCCTGACCATTTAATATAATTTTATAAATATCTTCTGATAACGGTAAATTATCAATAATTTCTGCCGTTATTGGGTGTTTTTTTGTATCTGTTAATTTTAGATTCACCATATCCATACGCAATTTATGGTAGCACAGAATAAATATCTCATACAAATTTAACTCAACCAAGCTTACTTATAAAGCTATTAAATTATGAAA
>MFRQ01000094.1:696-7842 GCA_001784615.1 Candidatus Melainabacteria bacterium RIFOXYA2_FULL_32_9 | reverse complement strand
GACATCTACGAGTGTAGGTTGTTTTTAATTTTCATCCCAGTCAGATCAACAACCGTAATCTAAAACTAAGACTAAGCATTTAGCCGTGCCCGGCTTTGAGGGAAATCTTAGTCTGGTTTTACCCTCGTATTCCAGACGCATCCGGGATTAGTGACCAAGCAACCCGCCCGGTTAGGGCTACTCAGTGGCCGATTTTACTAAGCAGCTAGAGCTTGAGCTCTGCTGAAATCAGCTTTAATGACGTTGTTGCCATTTATTTTAGTTTTGCTCGTTGGTAACGGAGAACAGCGCTCCGACTCGCAGCCTACCCACATCGAACGCCCTGTCAAATCCAAAACGTCCCCATGCGAAGCAGGTATGAGCAAGTCCGAAGGTCGGGCTTTGCCCGCCTGCAGGACTTGTGAATTCATTTTTATAACCCGCAATGATTTAAGTAGATTGCCGATGGTCGGATTTGAACCGACACGGGTTGCCCCGGTTGATTTTGAGTCAACTGCGTCTGCCATTTCGCCACATCGGCATGTTTTATTATTTTATCAAAAGTATTTCCAAATTACTAGGGATTTTCCTTTAATTTCAATAAATAATAACTGTTTATTTAACATTAGGCTTTATTACCGAAATTTACAATATATTTTTATGGACGAAAAAGCCTAAAGTATGTTCCATAAAAGGCTTTTAGATAAATGCTACCATTTATCCGGAAAAATTTTTTCTAAAGTTATTAAAAAAAATATCGATAAAAATAATACGCACATTTTTTAGGGATAAATTATGTCTAACAAAATAAACATAGAATATCCGGCTCTTATTTATAAAAAAAATGCTTTTTTCGTAGCAAATTGTGTTATGTTCAACCTTTCTGCTATTGGAAGAACTGAAGTGCAAGCTATTGAGAATCTGCAAAAATCAATGAATCAAGCCCTCAGCGAGTATAATATTTCTATAATACCAATATATGAAAGCCAATACATGAAACTTATCTAACCAATATATCCTTAACCTCTGATGTTTTGTCAGAAACAAAAACATAAAAATCAAAAACTTCTCCAAGCTGGAGAAGTTTTTTTTCGAAATAAATCCCATCTAGTGATTTCTTAAGAGTATTATTGGTATCAATCCCAAGTGAAAAAGTGGTTCCTACAACTGGAACTGTAAATAATCCTCCTGATACGAGAGTAACGGGCACGCCTACTAAAACTGATCTTACAATCGGGTGAGCTTTTGATTTTTTATAAACGACTTTTTGGGTCAATGGATAAAATTGATTATCTTGTTCAAGAATTAATCTTACATCACTGAAATGAAGCTCAAATGGACCATCGCTTATGTTTTTAAAACTAACTTTATAAGGAGTTAATTTCCTAAAAACCCTTTTAGGAAGCTCATTATTTGTTTCTTTAACATCAATTTTTTGAAATTTGAGATCGAATTGATCACTTATTTCATTTGCAAATGATGTCGTTAAGCTAAAGAATATACATAAAAATCCAATTAATAAAACTCTTATAACTCTCATTCCTGATCCTTATTAATCCACTCTTACTCATTATCATTTTAAATTTTTGATAAACCTTTATACATAGTATAATTTACTAATATTGGAATTGCAAAATCAATAAGAACTAACATGGTAGAGATAAAAATTGGAAATTCTTAAAAAAATAAAAAATCACCGAATTGATATATTACTTTTCCTAGCTTTATTGGCGATATTTGCTGTTCTTTCTTATATATTTTGGGGTCATCAAGGGAGTCCGCTTATTGATTGCGGAAGAGAAGCTTATGTTCCTTCAGCAATGCTAAAAGGGCAGGTTTTATACAAAGATATTTTTATTCTATACGGGCCTTTTTCTTATCAGCTAAATACATTGTTATTCAAGCTCTTTGGGGAACATCTAAATACTCTATACACAGCTGGAGTTGTTAATTCGTTAATTATTTTAACAACAATATACTTAATTGCCAGAACTGTTACTTCAAGCTGGGTAAGCTGGGCTATATCTTTGATGTTAATGGTATTGTTTATTTTTCATTATTTTATTACTAATTACATTTTTCCTTATGCATACGCTATTACTTATGCTTTAAGCGGGTTTTTGTTATCTGTATTATTTTGTATCTATTATTTTAAAAGCCGTAACCCCAAATTTATTCCATTATCCTTTCTGTTTATAGGCATTTCGATACTGTCAAAAATAGAATATTCACTATTTCTAATAATTTTGTCAATAATTTTATTTATCAAGCCTGTTCCTAAAAGATATATAATAATAAGCGTTATCTCATTACTAATAATACCTGCTGTTAGCTGGGTAACGTTAATTCATCAAGGTTTAAGCCTTGATGATGTTACTAAATATATTCAACTTATGCATAATTATTCCAGGGCAGATGCTCTTAAATATTTCTATAAGAACAACACAGGGTTCTTCTTGACCTGGGGCATACTTAAAAATAGTTTGAGTTTTTTTGTTGATATGCTTGTAAAATTCCTGATAATCTCAGGAATTACATATCTTTTGCTTATTTTGACAGGTCATATATCAGAGCAATTCCGGTTTAATTTTAAAAATAGTAAATATTATAAAAAAGATAAAGCATTTTGGGCGATTTCGTCTGTTATTGCAGTTATATTGATTGTGTTTTTTGTAAAATTATTAGCTACTACTGTTTACCCGTTTATATTATCAAAACAGTTTGATATTACTAAATTTATCCTTAAACATACTGAGGAAGGCTTATTTTCGTGGCTGCCTATAAGTACTACGATAATTTTAGTATTTCTAATATTTCAAAAAGTTTTTTCTCAAAAGTTATTTCATATTAAAAACATAAAAACGGCTTTTCAAGAGCTCGAATTAAAAGATAAAATCCTGATTTTTCTTGCATTTATTGGGATTATAGCAACATTAAAATCGTATTTTCACGTTGATTTACACGTTTTTGGTACTTACATATTACCTATAGCATTGTTAGTAAATGTTGTTTTCCTTGTTGATAAAATTCCTGATTTCTTCAAATTTTTAGATGTGAAAATCTGGAAAATAACCTGCATAATTTTCTTTATTATCTTAAGCTCTGCATTTTTAGTTAGGTTTATTCTTGTTTCAAAAGTAGTATATTTCTATCCCATATCAACAGAAAAAGGAAGTATCTATTCAAATATAGAAGTAAATTACGGCCTTAATCAAGTGATTGAGTATATTAAATCAGAAGTTCCTAGAGATAAATCAGTACTAATGGTTCCAGAAGGAGTTATAGTAAACTTCCTAACCGATAGACCCTCAAATGGTTTTTATTATTCACTTCTTCCAAATTATATAGAGACATTTGGAGAGAAAAATATAGTGAAAGATCTGCAGGTGAATGCTCCTGATTATATTTTGGTTAATTCAAGAGACACAAAAGATTATGGATCTCAGTATTTCTGCAAGAATTATGGTCTAGAGATATGTAATTTTGTTGAAAAAAATTATATATTCAAGAAAGAATTTGGCTTAAAACCAGAACAAGTGGATGATAAAGACATAATTCTAAATATAAAAATCTTTAAAAAATCTGATTTTTCTAGATAATTATCTCCATAAAATCCTCTGCTATAAGAATTTGGCCTGAATAGTGTTCTTTTACCATCTCCTGAATATCAATATCAGGACTATCGCAGGGAGGATAAAAATGCGTCAGCAATAATTTATCAGGATGCGCACCCTGAGCTATTTTTCCTGCTTCTTCAGGAGTCAAATGTTTACCTGCTTTATAAGGGAAAGAACATTCCAGAATAAGCAAATCTATTCCCTTTGCAAATTCTGAAATAGCAGGATCAAAATCGGTATCTCCTGAATATACCAGTCCTTTCTCTTTACCCTTATTATCTTTATAAGTTATCTTAATAATTGAGCTTGATTTTGTATGATTTCCCTTTATAGCTGTAATAAAAAGTTCATCATTAAGACCGTATTTCCCGTCAAGCTTAATATAAGCAACGTCATATCCTCTTGGGCCAAGATCATAAACTTCATAAAGGCTTTTAGTAAATTTTTCTAAGCCTGGAGGTCCAAACAGCAATAATTCTTCTTTTCTATCAAAACCTGGTGTGTAATCAAGAGCTTGAATTAAAGGAATAAAGTCTGAAGAGTGATCAGGATGAAAATGGCTAAATATCACTCCTGTAAGGCCTTTATAATCCTCACCGGCTTTAACCAATTGCCGTAAAATACCAGGGCCACAATCAAGCAAGAATTTTTTATCTTTATATTTTATTAAATATCCGGCAGGAGCACGTTCAACCCTTGGAACACAACTACCTGAGCCAAGAATCTTAATTACTAATTTATCTTTATCACTATTCATAATTTACTCCTAATGTTACTACTATTTTATTTCGAAACTAATAATGAATGTTGCAGGGAGGTATGTTTTTGTAGGAGCCTTTGTTTCATGTCAATTTGATGAAACAACAGCGACGGAGAAAATATACCTCCCTGCAATACCTCCTTTGTATCATTTCACTATCTTCAAAAAGCTAATATTTAAATAACTCCATATTTAAACTAATATAATTTTAGAGGAAATAAAACAATGAATGATCGACTTATTATTGAGAATATAATTAAAGACCTGAGTTTAAAGGAAATATCCGTAAAAAACACTGTCGAACTTCTTAAAGATGGTGCAACAATTCCTTTTATTGCAAGATATAGAAAAGAAAAAACCGGTGAACTTAACGAAATCCAGATAAAAGATATTAGTGAGAAATTCGAATATTATACTGAGCTTGAAAAAAGAAAAGAAACTGTTCTCCAATCCATTAAAGAACAAGATAAATTAACGCCTGGACTCGAAAAAGAGATTATAAACTGCACAGAAAAACAAAAATTAGAAGATTTATATTTACCCTACAAACCCAAAAAGAGAACCAGAGCTACAATTGCTAAAGAAAAAGGCTTAGAACCTTTAGCAGATTTTATTTGGATGCAAATAAGCCCTAAAAATTCCAAAGAAGAGATTTTATCAAAATACATTAATCCTGAAAAAGGTGTTGAAACAACTCAACAAGCTTTAGATGGGGCTCTTGATATAATAGCTGAAAGAATTTCTGAAGATGCAGGAATTAAAAGCTACCTGAGGAACTCTACAGTTTCAAAAGGACTCATTGTTTCAAACGTAAAAAAAGATTGGTCTGACAAAAAATCAAAATTTGAAGTCTACTACAACTTTTCAGAACCTGTTAAGAAATCTCCTTCACATAGAATTCTTGCAATCAGAAGAGGTGCCAAAGAAGGTGTTCTTTCTTTCAAATTGGAGACAGATGATAACTGGGCTATTGATTTCATCCAATCGAGAGTAATAAAGAATAAAAACTTTATTTTTTGTGAAGATTTAATCAAAGCAGTAAAAGACAGTTACAAGAGACTCCTTTTTCCTTCTATAGAAACTGAAGTATTTAACTTAAAGCTGGAAGAAGCTGAAAAAGAAGCAATAAACGTATTTTCTAAGAACCTTAAAAATCTTTTACTTGCTCCTCCGGCAGGACACAAAATAATTATGGGAATAGATCCCGGATTCAGAAGTGGCTGCAAGGTTGTAATTATTGATCAGAGTGGTAATTTCAAAGAATATAAAGCCATATTTCCTCATGAACCACAGAATAAAAAGCAAGAAGCCGAGAATATTTTACTTAATTTTATCGATAAGTATAATGTAGAGCTTATTTCTATCGGAAACGGTACAGCTTCAAAAGAAACAAGTGTATTCGTAAATGAAATAATCAAAAAACATAATTTAACTGTTAAATCTCTGGTTGTTAATGAAGCAGGTGCATCAGTTTATTCAGCTTCTGACGTTGCTATTAAGGAATTTCCTGATCTTGATGTGACAGTAAGAGGAGCGATAAGCATAGCAAGAAGGCTTCAGGACCCTTTAGCTGAACTTGTGAAAATTGATCCAAAATCTATTGGAGTTGGACAATATCAACATGATGTAAATCAGTCAGAACTTAAAAAATCATTGGATTTAACCGTTGAATCAGCAGTAAACCTAGTAGGGGTTGAACTTAATACTGCATCTGTCGAACTTTTATCCTATGTTTCAGGAATAGGAAAGACAATTGCACAAAATATAGTTAATTATAAAGTTAAAAATGAATCTTTCCAGAATAGAAAAGAACTTCTTAAGGTTTCTAAACTTGGCCCTAAAGCATTTGAACAATGTGCGGGATTTTTAAGAATAAGAAACAGTAAAAACCCTCTCGATAATTCTGCTATTCACCCTGAAAGTTATCATATAGTAGAAAAAATGGCTAAAGATTTAAATGTAGATATAAAGAATTTAATTGGAAATGAAGATTTAACTTCAAAAATTAACTTATCTTCTTATATAACTGAAAATGTTGGCATGCCAACTCTAACAGATATCACTCAGGAACTGAAAAAACCAGGTTTAGACCCGAGGAAAGAGTTTACAAGTATTCAATTTAGCTCTGATATAAATGAACTTAAGGATCTGGAAACTGGCATGGAACTAGAGGGTACTGTAACCAACGTAACTAATTTTGGAGCTTTTGTCGATATTGGCGTACATCAGGACGGGCTTATTCACATCTCACAAATGAGTAATACTTTTGTCAAAAATCCATATGAAATTGTTTCTGTTGGAGATAATGTTAAAGTTCGTATTATCTCAGTAGATAAGGACTTAAAAAGAATTTCTCTAACCCTTATTACGTAAAAAACCTATGATATAACACTATAAATTTTTCTAACTGTATCATTATCAATTTTATAGCAAATCTGATTACCTTTTCTATAACCTTTAACTATACCTGACGATTTAAGAACATTAATATGCTGAGATATAGTAGGTTGAGACGCTTTAAGATTCTCTACCATTTTAGTAACATTACATTCATCGTTTTTAATAAGTCCGGCTATCATCTGAACCCTTATTGGATGAGATAATGCCTTAAAAATGAATGCTAATTCATTTGCTTTTTCTGTATTTTCGAGTATTTTTTCCATCTTTATCAAATATTTGTATATTCTAATATCAATATGAATAATATTTTTCTTTTAATGTTTTGTCAAATTTTTTATATTTTATACAAAAGGTTTTTGTAGATTTTACTTAAAATAATGACAAATTTAT
>MFRQ01000094.1:0-571 GCA_001784615.1 Candidatus Melainabacteria bacterium RIFOXYA2_FULL_32_9 | reverse complement strand
ATTGCCCGCATTCGGCGTGGTATATGTGGATAAAGATGCCGCTGCCGGCAATAACGACGGTTCCTCATGGACGGATGCCTATACAAACCTTACAAACGCATTAACCAGATCCACCGGTGAATTCTGGGTGGCGGAAGGCACATATACGCCGGGGACTGATGCGACAAATACGTTTTATATAAAGACTAATCTTGTATATGGTGGATTTGCGGGTACAGAGACATCGTTGAGCGAGAGGGATTGGACTAACAATCCAACGATATTGAGCGGTGACCTTGGGGGCAGTGTATATGCACGGAATATAGTTACGAAGCAGTCGAGCGGGTTTGCTGTATTGGATGGCTTTACGATAAAGGATGCAGAGGGAGTTGGGACAAAAGGTGCAGGTGTATCGAATGCATTGGGAAATATGGCGATACAGAACTGCATATTTACAAATCTCTTTGCCAATCTTCAAGGCGGGGCAATTTATTCCGCAGGTACTGGAATCGGAGTTACGAACTGTACGTTCATACAGTGTTATCTGACTAATGGGAGCGGTGGTGCGGTGTTTTGTGCGGGGGCAGGATTG
>MFRQ01000093.1:1717-9628 GCA_001784615.1 Candidatus Melainabacteria bacterium RIFOXYA2_FULL_32_9 | reverse complement strand
ATTCATAAAAAACAGCTACCAATTTTTGGGTTTTTTTAATATTTGAGTTATGCGGTGGTCTTATTTAAGGGATTAAATAAAATTAAAAAATATTATAAAATCAAAATATATGATAGCTGGAATGAAGAATAAATTAATAATTTTACTTTTAGCTCTGATTATCTCAGCTAATTCAGCTTTTGCTGCAAATTATTATGAGTCTGGTAAAAATTTCTACAAAAATAAAAATTATGTTCAGGCTAATTTGTCTTTTAAAAAGGCTTTATCCAGCGATCCATATAATGCAGATTATCGTTATTACTACGCACAGACTCTGGTTTATCTTTTAAGACTTGATGAAGCTCAAAAAGAATATGAAAAAATAATTGAATTAGCCCCTCTTAGTAGTGCTGCAAAATTATCTGTAATTGCTATTGCAAATATACAGAAATATTATGCAGGTAATGATATAGAGGATGAATCAGAATCAAAGCCCAGTATTGATGGAATTGGTGAAAATTATATTGATAATGCTCTTGATGGTGGTCTTATAGTTCGTTGGAATCTTGAGAAAATGCCACTAAAATTGTATTTAGGAAATTATAAGGATGTTTCCGGTTATCAATCGTATTACGGTTCAGCTGTTAAAAGGGCTTTTTCTGACTGGATTAATAAACTTGACGGTTTGATGAATTATACTTTAGTCAGTAATCCTAATGACGCAGATATAGTAATTAAATTTGTACCGGCAATTGATACAACAAATACAGGATCAGGTTTTATTAGTGGATTAACCTCACATCATATTAAAGGCAATATCCTGAAATATGCGAATATTGAAGTTTCAACGATGAGACCCAACAAGACAATTTTTACTGAAACAGATATTTATTATACTGTTCTTCATGAAATCGGGCATGCTTTGGGAATTATGGGGCATAGTTATAATGAAGATGATGTTATGTATCCCGTTGCCATAGGCAAAAAATCTGTGAATTTGGTATTTTCTCATAGAGATGTTAACACAATAAAGCTACTATATAAGTTAGATGCAGATATTTCTAATTTTGACGCTCAAAAAATTGCTAAAAAGGATTTTGATAAAAATTCACTTGTATTAGGAGATTCTAATTCCAGGCTAGATAAGGAATTACAAGAAGCAAAAGATTATGTTAAAAGAGTTCCGAATCATCCAATAGCCTGGACATCCCTTGGCTCTGCGTACAATAATAAAAAACAGTATTACGAAGCTATTACTAATTATAAAAATGCTCTTGAAATTGATGCAAATTATCTTCAAGCCAGAGAAGGGCTTGCTGATTCTTATAAAGATGTAGGTGATGTCTATAATGCAACTACTGAATATAAAAACTTAATTACAAGTGATCCTAAAAATATCAATTATTCCTTAAAATTAGCACTGTTATATAGAAGTTATAATAAGTATCAGGACGCTAATATGGTTCTAAATTATCTTATAAATGCAAATCCTGAAGCCAGAACGAATGAAGATGTAAAACGGCTAATGCTTGAAGTTAATAAATAACTAATGCCCTTATGGTTATTAACCTAAGGGCATTAAAAGATATAATATAAAGCTTAATGTTTACCCAGAATAAGCTTATTTATTTCTGAGTATTGGAATATTTGCAACAAGTGCTATTGTACTTGAGCCGTCTTCTAAATTAAGATCTAACGCTTCTCTGTCAATTTCAACATAGCGTGAAATTACATCAACAAGTTCATCTCTCATTTGCTCAAGAGTGCCAGGAGCAAGTTTGCTTCTATCATGCATCAAGACTAATTTTAATCTGTTACTGGCGTCATTTTTACTATTAAAACTTGTCTTTTTGACTGTAACATTATTAGTAGCAAGAACCTGGTTGAATCTTGATACTATTTCATTAACCATTTCATTAAGTCTGTTATTAAGTTTGCTACTTTTTAGTTCATTAATTGTTTTATCTAATAATTTCATCGATACTACCACCTTATTTTAAGAATTTGCACCTACCAGGAAGAAACTTTTAACTTTTTCAAAAAAGCCTACAGGAGCTTCTAAATTGATGAATGGAATTTCCTCACCCTGAATTCTCCTTGCAACATTGTTATATGCTACTCCGGCTTTAGAGTTTTCCATATTTACAATAGGTTCGCCTTTATTTGTACTTACGATGATATCTTCATCTTCAGGAATTATTCCAATCAGTTTTACTGACAAGATATCAACTACATCGTCTATGCTTAACATGTCATTAGCTTTTATCATAGCTGGACGAACTCTGTTAAGTAGTAATTTGTAGCTAACAATTTCTTCTTTAGCTTCAAGAAGTCCTATTATTCTATCAGCATCTCTGATAGCTGACATTTCTGGAGTGGTAACTATAATTGCTTCTTGTGCTCCAGCTACAGCATTCTGGAAGCCTTGTTCGATACCAGCAGGGCTGTCAACAAGGACAAAATCGTATTCTTCTTTAAGACGATTGCAAATGTCTATCATTTGTTCTGCTGTTAAAGCTGATTTATCTCTTGTTTGTGCAGCAGCCAAGAGGGCAAGATTAGGGTTTTTCTTATCTTTTACAAGTGCTTGCTGTAATTTACATCTTTCTTCAATTACATCAACAATCGTGTATACGATTCTATTTTCAAGCCCCATTAATAAATCTAAATTTCTAAGACCGATATCAGTATCAATAAGTGCAACTTTTGCACCATTTTTTGCAAGAGCAGTGCCGATATTAGCACATGAAGTAGTTTTACCAACTCCACCCTTACCTGATGTAATAACTATAACACGTCCTGTCATGTTTAAGGCCTCCTATTTTTAGCCGTTTAGAGAGTAAATTTTAATTTCACCGTCTGAGATTTTTGCTTCTTCTGGAATGAAGGAATTTATTTTTTCTGCTTTTTCGACTTCAAGTCTATCTGGTTTTCTTGCGTATAGATCAGCTATTCTAAGCTGAATGGCATTTATTTTTAAGGCTTTAATGCTGGATTTGTAATTATTATTTGACCCTGCGTGAGCTATACCGCTAAGTATACCCCATACTACGATGTCTCCTGCTGAAATAATTTCTGAACCAGGGTGGCAATCTCCAATTATAACTACATTTCCATCAAAGTTAATTGTTTGACCTGATCTAAGAGTTTGTTTTAAGTATAAAGTTTTATTCTTTGATTCCTGGTTAGTATTGTTTTGAGCTTTTTCTTGATTTAATTCTTGATCTAAAATATCTTCCAGGGCTTTTTCTGTTGTATACTGTTCATCAATTTCTTGAAAGCTTGTATCTATAATTTCTACAGGGTTATTAATGTTATTTTCTGTTTGTATATTAACATTTTGTGTTTCTTGACTGGGTAGTTTTTCAGAAACAGCAAGACCTGCACTTAATGCGGCAAGCTGAGTATTTAAGGATTTAGTATAAATAACTGCTATTTCTACACCTGCATCCTCGACAGTGGTTTTCAAGTTAGATATCTGATCTGTAGTCAAGAGAATATCATTTAAAATTAGCCTTACTTTTTTTCCCTTAAAATTATTTTTTTCAAGGATTTTTGCTAATTCAACCAGCATACTGGCTGGGGTTATGGCTACGCTCAGATCAATTGTGTTTTCATTAAGCAACGCAAAATTATTCATATATTCTCACTTAGTTTTGATTACTTAAAATCAGTTAATAATTAGACCAATTCCTTTACCTACATGAAATTGAGGATATATAAAAAAACTGATAAATTCAATCAAAGTTTTACCTCATGTTGCAAAATCTTTACTCACATAAGTATTTTTAGCTTAACATTTTTAAAAATGTTAAAAATTCAAATGTTAAATAAATTTCAGAAGTCGCCATTTAAAATGTAGTACTCTGTTAGGTTAAGAGAGAGTATGTTTTCTCTGTCGCTGTTGAAGCTATAAATTGACATGAAACAAAGGCTCCTACGAAGAAAACCTACCCGCTCCTTAAAATTAATCGTTCAGAGCAATAGTAAATTGGTAATTAGGTATATCAAGTGATATTCTATTATTAAGGGATATATTATCAATATTATAAAAAATTATTTAAACTTGAAGGATAAATTTATGAGGTATATATATTTTTCAATATTAAGTCTGCTTTTTATTTCATTATTACCTGCGTTTACGCAAGAACAATTGGGCTTAAATATAGTGTATCCTAAAAATAATGCAAGGGTTAATGCTCCATCTGTATTTTTTGTAGGAGGTACTAACCCTAATGCTAAGCTAAAAATTAATGGAAATGATGTTAATGTTTATCCTAACGGTGGTTTTGTACAAGTTGTACCTTTAAATAGAGGAAATAATACTATAAACATAGAATCAACATTAAAAGATAAAGTAAAAAAACTTGCATACACAATAAGTGTACCTGAATATGAGAAGACAATTCCAAATTTTCCATTGAAAATAGATAAATCAAGCATAAAACCTGATCAAAATATCACCTATCAACCAGGTGACATTATAAATCTTAAATTTAAAGGATCAACAGGGAATAAAGCCAGTTTTTCTATAGGAAATAGAAAAGATATTCCAATGGTTGAATTAAATCCTGAATATTCAAAAGCAGATATAGTTTTTGGGAAAGCTTTTGATACATCAAAATCTCCTGTTAAAGGTATTTATAGTGGAAGTTATAAGATTCAGGAAGCTGATATCTTCAAAAATACACCAATTATTATTAAATTAGCATCAGAAGATGATAATATAACTGAAGCAGCTGATGCTACAGTGACAGTTATTCCTAAGAACTTTACTCCTATGGTTGCAGAAGTTGTAAAAGATTATTCAATTGTTAGAAATGCTCCTGGTAAAAGCAGGCTAACACCTTTATCTGTGGGAACACGAATTAATGTAACAGGACGTATTGGTGATGAATATAGATTTAAAATGGGTAATATTATGGAAGGATGGATTTCAGTTAATGATATTAATATCTTGCCTGAAGGAGCTCCTGTTGCTGAAAGCATCATTGGCTCAGTAAATATTGAATCAGTTAATGATAGCGTGTTAATAAAAGTTCCATTATCCCAGAAATTGCCTGTTTCTATAGAACAACTCTCAAATTCACAAATTAGTTTGTCTATTTATGGTGGAATATCTGATGTTAGCCTCATTCCTTATAATAATAGTGAGGCTTTTATTAAAGAAATTAAATCGACACAGCCTTTCAAGGATGTCTTTCAAATAGTTATTACACCTAATGCAAAACAATTATGGGGTTATGATTATTATTATGAGGATAACACTTTTATACTAAAACTTAGAAAGCCCCCATTCATTGATATCAACAACCCATTAAAAGATAAAACCATCACAATTGATCCTGGACATGGTGGTACTGAGCTTGGATCAGTCGGTCCAACAGGTGTTCCTGAAAAAACAATTAACCTTGAAATAGCAAAATTTTTAAAGCAAGAATTAGAAAATAATGGTGCAAAGGTTATAATGACCAGAAATACCGATAAAAATGTCGGGCTTTATGAAAGAATTAAAATTGCTAATGATGCTAATTCCTTGATCTTACTAAGTATTCACAATAATGCCCTTCCTGATGGCAGAGATCCTTATAAGGAGCATGGATCAAGCACTTATTATTATCATTCTCAAGCCTTACCTTTAACAAAGAGTATTCAAAAATCTCTCGTTCAGAATCTAGGACTCAAAGACTTTGGTATTTTCTGGGATAGTCTTGCTTTAACAAGACCTCATAAGCCAATTGCTGTTCTTGTGGAAATAGGTTTTATGATTAATCCTGATGAGTATACACTATTAACTGATCAGAAATTTCAAGAGAAATCGGCTAAGGCTATATATATGGGACTTGAAGATTTTTTAAAAACCTATAAATAATTAAGCTCTCAAATGCTTTCACAGAAGTAGGTATGTCCAATAGGATACGGTAAAAAGTAGTATTTAAAGATTAACTGGTATTGCATCTCAGCTGGTTAATATATTTTTTTTGGTTTCTGCTTATAATGAATTCGTTTTGAAGAGAAAAATTTTAATTTTGATGAATTATTTTAGGTTAGAAAATAATAAATTTAAAATTTTTATAAAAAACTCAAAAGCTGGTAAAAGTCAGTTATCTGAGTCGGATTTTGATATTCCTGAAATAAAGGAGTTAATGCTAAAAAATCCAGTTCCATCTTATATAAGAAAAATAATAAGGAATCTGGATAGCTTGACTCTGGAAGATAAGATCATTTGGTCGCAGGATTTTGAAGGGTTTTTTAGGGGATTAGTGATTAAAGACTGTAGATTTTCAAATTTTAAAATAATTATAGAAAATGATAATTCTGCGGATTTTGATGATTACGGGATTGATAAGTTAAATAATTTTGAGTCAGCTTATAGGATTAGTCTTATAAAAGATGGATTAGGATCAAAAAAAACAGAATATATTATTAATTTACAAGCTGATAATGATGAAATAACTCATCTTTTTGAGGCTATTGAAAGAAAACTAATTCAACAGAATAATTAGTGCTCTGCTGAACCAGTAGATTGACCGAATAATTTCGATGGGAATATTTTCTCCGTCACAGGTGCTAACGCACATAATTAAGACTGGAATAATTGATGACTTAAATAAGTGACAAGGTCACTTTCGCACAGGCAAGGCTCCTACGAAAACATTCCCACCTCCATAATTTATTGGTCAGAGTAATAGTTTGAGATTTGTAATTATTTGTACCATTTATATTTTTGGTAATGACAAATTTCAAACTCCAATCGTTTTTATATTATTAGCAATAAAACGTTTTAAATGTAATAAATGAGAACAATTAAAATCATGAATATAGCTCATAATAGCTTAAATAATTTAGAGAAACCGGATATATTTGCGTCATTTATCAAAAATAGTCCAGGGCTGAAGATTGCTTATGACTCTTTTCAGGTGAATAAGCAATCTGAGAATAATGAGATAAAAAAAGAAAAAGGTCATAAAGGTCTAAATATAAAAATATTAGGTGGGACAAGTATACTCTTAATTAGTATTCTTGCATCTGCTGCATTCATGCATAGTAGGGTAGGCTGGTTTGCTCAAAAAAGTAGAATTTGGTATAAAAATTTAGAAACAAGTATCAATAAATTAAAGAATAATAAAGAAATTTTATCACCACTTGAGCGTTTATCGTTATGTGTAAAGGAAAAAATTCAGCAGGGCCTGGATTTTCTTCTTAGTTTTAATCAACTTAAAGATCACGCTTTGGGAAAAGCTCTTGGCCCTTTAAAAAGGGGGGTAGATAAGATAGTTTCATATTTTAAAAAAGCAGCCATAAAGACTACAGGAGAAAAATACGATAGCCTTGCTATTTATGCGAATAATATGCATAAAAGTCTTAGTAATCTTGTTCAAACAATGCGAAAAAATGGCTTAGATGATGAAGCTCAGGCTATTGAGAAAATACTAGAAAAAGGTAATATCAAAGCTATTATAAAAAATGACTTAAAAGCAGGATATCAAGGTAGAGTAGTTAAATTACAGGAAAATCTAAATGAAATAGTGAATAGTTATGATGATCTTGTTATGGGGAATATACCAAAATCTACCAGAGTAAATGAGATATTGCGTGATATACCAGGTAGTATTAAAGAAATTGGTAGTATTTATAAAAGATTAAAAGAAGATCTTATTGCAAATACCGGTAAAAGATTGTTAAAACCTAAGGAAGAAGCTTTAAATGCTTTAGAAAGTTTAGGTAATACTCTGGCGAAAATTCAAAAAAGCAATCCTGAATTCACAAGAATAAATAAAGCGAGTATAAATAAAATTTCAAAAGATATAGATAAACTTTCAGGAAACATTAAAAAGGCAACTAATTTTGAGGTTGATAATCTAACAACCAGATTGTTTGATCTTGATCTTGATGGAGGAATTCTTGAAGTTATCACACCTGTTATGGCAA
>MFRQ01000093.1:0-1689 GCA_001784615.1 Candidatus Melainabacteria bacterium RIFOXYA2_FULL_32_9 | reverse complement strand
ATAGGGGCCTGGTATTATTCAGCAGTAATTAAATGTATGAGTGCCGGTGCAGGGTTAGCATTTGGATTTGCATGCGGTTTAGGTTTTGATCGACTTGGCAGATACATTAGTAGTGCCATCTATGGTGAAAAAGAAGAATAATTTATGTTATTCCTGATTAATATTGAAGAAAGTTTTATAGCATTAATCTGCTTTTGTAGGAATGGAATTTGTTATAGCCTCTATCAATCTTGAAACACCAATTATTTCGATATTTTTATTGGGGTTTTTAAGAGGTAAATTTGATTTTGGAACTATTGCTTTCTTGAACCCGAGCTTTGCAGCTTCATTAATCCTCATGTCAAGCTGTCTCACGCTTCTTATTTCACCAGATAGACCTATTTCACCAACTATTACAGTTTCCGGGTCTACAATTACATTTCTTGCACAGGTTGCAACAGCTAAGGCAATTCCGAGGTCTGCTGCAGGTTCTTGTATATCTATTCCTCCTACAACATTTACATAGACATCCTGTTTATTCAGATTAAGTCCGACTCTTCTTTCAAGAACAGCTAATATTTGTAGAACCCTGTTGTATTCAATGCCAGTTGCCACTCTTCTTGGAGAAGCATAAGAAGTTGGTCCTACCAAAGCTTGTACTTCCACTAAAAGAGGTCTCGTGCCTTCACTTGTTGCAATTACTACACTTCCTGGCGTTATGGTTTTGCATCTTTCTGCCAGGAAAAGTTCACTGGGATTTGTAACCTCAACAAGTCCGTTGTCTTCCATATTAAATACACCAACATCATTCGTGCTACCAAAACGATTTTTGATAGTTCTTAACATTCTATAGGCCTTATATCGTTCTCCTTCAAAATAAAGAACTGTATCAACCATATGTTCAAGAACTTTAGGGCCAGCTATCATGCCGTCTTTTGTAACATGACCTACTATAATGATTGTGATACCTGTTGTTTTGGCAATACTCATTAACGCATTACAGCATTCTCTAACCTGACTTACGCTGCCTGGTGAGCTTGTAATTGCTTGACTGTAAATAGCCTGGATACTGTCGATAATTATAATGTCCGGATTTAAATCATTAATCCTCGTTTGTATTTCTTCTAAGCTGGTTTCAGAGTAAATATATAATTTATCTGAATCAAGATTAAGTCTATTTGCCCTTAGCTTTATCTGTCTTGCTGATTCTTCTGCTGAAACATAAAAAACTTTATTATCCTTCTTTGCTAGTGTATTACAGGATTGTAATACCAGTGTAGATTTACCTATTCCAGGATCTCCTCCAATGAGAACAAGTGAACCTTTTACAAGTCCTCCGCCTAAAACACGGTCAAATTCTTCCAGCCCTGTAGAAAAGCGAATTGTATCATCTAAAGTCACATGTTTTAGTAATTGTGGTACTGATTGAGTTAAACCACTTATGATAAAAGGTTTTTTATTGTCAATTTTTTGTATTTTTTCTTCTATTATAGTTCCCCATTCTCCGCAATCAGGACATTTGCCAAGGTAACCTGATGATTCATATGCGCAATTTTGGCATATCCATTTAGATTTTATCTTTGCCATGCACTTATACTCCATATATTTCCAATAATATTATACATTTTATTTTAATTTTCGTTAAAAAATCTATTTTAATCTAGCAAACAGGAACATTAAGGACGCAATAAAAAATGCGTAAGTATTTTT
>MFRQ01000092.1 GCA_001784615.1 Candidatus Melainabacteria bacterium RIFOXYA2_FULL_32_9 | reverse complement strand
ATTATTGATATTTGATTTTTTGTACTGCCTTTGAAGGTATTATTTCCAATAAATCAAACAGAGATGCAACTGTATTATTTGCATCTCTGTTTCTATGTGAATTAATAATTTATTTTCGTTCTAATTGAAGTGTTTTTGTTGTTACATCAGCTACTTCTGAAGGTCCGTAATATTGAATAGGACCTGTAAAGAGATAATGATCCTCATAAGCCCAGGCTTCTCTGTTTTTTTGAAGCTCACCGAACACTGGACCATTTATATCAACTAATGCTTTTTGAATAACAGGCTTCATTATGCCATGACGCTTTTCCATATTCATAAGCATTGTAAGTGGAACACCTCCAGCAATCCACTCATCAGCAGGTTTAGTTAAGTTTTTAACAGAAGATAAATAGCCTGTTATATTAAACTGAACTAGTGCAAATGCATTATATCCTAGTGAATAACAATAATCTGCATCAAAGTTTGATGGAGCAGCACATCTTCCTTCGTAGCCAAAGAAGTGAGTTTGCGAAGAAAATTTACCTTTGAATTGTCCATTTTTCTTCATTTCAGTTAATTTAGCCTGTACCATTTCAACAAGTAATTTTTCTGTCTCAATTCTTGATACTTGAACATTACCGTGTGGATCCCTATCCATTAAGAGTTGAGCCTGAATGGATGATGGTAATGAAGCAAACACCTTAGAATTACTAGTTTCCAGTTTATTTTTAATATATTCTATTCTCTGTTCCTGAGTTGACAGTGCTTGATAATCTGCTTCATCCTCACAAAGAGCCAGTTTATCATTCAAATTAGAAATCATCGATTTCATTTCAGGTATAAATTCAATTATTCCTTCAGGAATAATTGCTACACCGAAGTTTTTGCCTCTATTGGATCTTTCAACGACAATATTTACAATATAATCAACAATTTCTCCAAGTGAAGTCTTATTTTGAGCTACTTCTTCAGAAATAAGCGTGATATTAGGATGTGTTTGAAGAGCACATTCAAGACCAACGTGAGATGCACTTCTTCCCATTACTTTGATAAAGTGCCAGTATTTTTTGGCTGAATTGGCATCTCTCTCAATATTTCCGATCAATTCGGCATATGTTTTTGTTGCTGTATCAAAGCCGAATGATATTTCAATCTGCTCATTCTTTAAATCGCCATCGATAGTTTTTGGAACCCCAATTACTTGAATTCCAGCTTTTTTCTCAAGGAAAAATTCAGCTAACAATGCAGCATTTGTGTTGGAATCATCTCCACCAATAACCACCACAGCTGAAACATTTAAATTCTGACAGGTATTCCAGGTTTTCATAAATTGTTCTTCTGATTCAAGCTTTGTCCTGCCAGAGCCAATTATGTCAAAACCGCCTGTATTTCTATACTCATCTATTAATTCTTTAGTAATTTCAACGTATTTTCCATCGATAATGCCTGCTGGACCACCTAAAAATCCGTATAATTTATTGTTTGGATTGGCTTCTTTAAGAGCATCAAATAAACCTGCAATTACGTTATGCCCACCGGGAGCTTGACCGCCTGAAAGGATAACTCCTACATTAACAGTTTTATTGAATACCTTACTTTCGCCTGATTTAAAAGTTACTACAGGCTTTCCATAAGAGTTAGGAAACATTTCATTAATATCATCAGCGTCTGCTATAGACTGAGTTGGCGCACCACATTCAAGATCTAAATTTTTAACACCGTTTCTTAGAACTTTTGGAAGTTTGGGTTTGTACTCCAATCTTGCTTTTTGAAGAGCAGATAATTCTCTAGTCATATTCCGTACCTCTTTTTCTACTACAATTCCAGTAATTATACTCTATAAACTAATAATCACTTAAATAAGCTTTCAACTTATTATAATACAAACCCTAAAACTTTGAATTTAAATTTGATTTATTTATTAAAACTCAAGTTTCTACTTAAATAATTTATGCTGTCATTTCGAGCCATGAAACGTGGTTTTAAGAAATGAGCATACTTGCGTGGCAATCTTTAAGTATATATTTAAGGTAGTAAACTTGAATTCCAAAGAGATCACTATGATTGCATAAATTATTTTAGGATTAGCTTTAAATTAATAACCATAATGCATTTCTGATTTCCATAAATACCGTTAAAGTCGATATATTCAAGTAAACACAAGCATATCAGCCAGTATCATTTATGAAAATCAGAAAAAATCAAAAACTCGATTTGAGTTTTAAAAGATACGACAAACATCTAAGAGAAATGATCCATTGAAAGGATTTTAATATCAACATTTTTGACATATCATATCAATGATACCTTCAGAGTATCTAAAAAACCATCAATTCTATTTAATCATAATTTATTATCCGTATTTTATTTTGTAAACAAGTATTAAAACATTTTTATAAGTTAAAACTATCAATTGATAAGCATCTTGAATATTATAAACCAAGCGGGGCTTTAAATTACAGATAAAAATGTTATTCTAATAAATATGATTGTTATATTTATGATTCGAATTATTAGCATAAAATAAACTAAAACTTCTAATATAATCAGAAAAAATATATAATTAGAGAATAAATGTCTGGAGTGGCGAAATGAGTTTCCAGAGAGTTAGGGTAAAATCTTCTATTCTAGCAATTGCGGCATCTTTAGCTATAGGTGTCGGGATATTCTCAGCCAATCCAGGATTTAGTGAGTCTACAATTACAGCCAATGATGGCACAACCACCATAAATTCTGCTGAAGAGTTTGGGGCATATACATATGAGGTAACCCCTGGCAATATAAATGGTAATTATGCTCTCTCAAACTTTACAAATTTCAATGTTGCAGATCTTGATACCGTAAAAATGATGTTTCCAGGCTCTGTTAGATACTATATTAACAGAGTCAATAATGCAATGGCAATAAATGGTGCTATAGAAGGCAGAATTGTAGATACAGGAAATATTGGCGGACATTTGATATTTATAAGCCCAAATGGAATTAATGTTGGGAAAACAGGAATTATAGTTGCAGATGCAATTACTTTAACAACAGCTTCCGGTCTTCTTGTTGGTGGCAATGATATTACCAATGCTGCGAATTTTTTGGGTGCTTCTTTTGGAGCAACTTTTGATGATAACGTTATAATATTTGATAATATAGCAAACGATATTCATAATAATGGAATGTTATATTCTGTCCAGCGTGATGGAACTTCTGATAGTATCCATAGATCCATAGATGTGCTTGGTAGAAATATAACAAATATAGGTTATATTGGAAACACTGGCCAGATTAATGTCAGTGGTATAAACTATAACCATCTTACTGATAATGTTAATTTGGTTACCGGTTCTACAATAAGCTTTGAAGATGGAGTTTATACGCCAACAGCTTTAGCCACTGGTTCTAATGGTTATATTTCACACTATACTGATGGGGTAAATGGCCAGGCAAATCCTCATATTAAGGGTCAAAACATAAATTTATGGGCATATGGTAGTACCCCTCAAATCTCTGATACTTATACAAACTCTGGTATACAAAATGCTGCAATAAATGTTGAAGGATTAGTTGAGGCTCATGCAATTGATACTGAAAGCGGATCTATCACCTTAGAGGCATCAGGCGCAGATGGAGCCGGAAAAACAATAAGATTAGGCTCTAAAGGAGCATTGTCCGCCGGTGAGGCTGGTTTAGGAAGAGAAGATTATAATTACAAAAATGACGAAAATGTGATCAATATTACTGCAAGTCAGCTTAATTTAAACGACCCTGGAACAAACTCAAATACTAATATTAAGACTGCTGGAACAGTAAATATTAGCTCAAGTGCTGACTTAAACATATACGGATCTGATACAGCCCATTCAATAACTGCTAACAAAATTTATTTAGATGCCAATACAGGACAAATTAGCATAACTAAGGGTGCAGGATCCGGAATTTCTCTATTAGCCAAGGATAATACTAAACAAGATGCTTCGACTAGTTCCGCAAAATTGGGAATAGGAGCTAATGGTAATTTGACTCTTACAGATATTACAATTAATTCTGAGGGGGATTTAGCATTAATAAGTCAGACTGGTGATATTACTATCCCTACAGGGTTAACATTTGATAATAATCTGTATACATATTCAAATATTCTTAATATCAATTCCAACATAACTCCAGCAAGTGCCACAGGAAACCTGTATCTTGCATTTAATGAATTAAACTTGCCTGCTACTAAAAGTTTAGCAACAACGAACGGGAATATTAGCTTGGGTTTTCTGCCAACAAATGCCAATTCTATATCAAATATATTTACAGGCTCTTCATTTGCTGCTAATTATGGAGCTCTTACTTCACGTGCTGGTAATATGGTTTTAAATCTATTATCCAGTACAAGTAATATTACAGCATCTAATGGAATTATAAAAATAGAGTCTCTGGGCAACATATTATTAAATGGGACTTCAATACCAAGATTGACCGCCGGATCTATCTATTTAAACTCTCCAGGTTCAATAAATATAATTAAAAGTTATCTTAATGCCACAAGTGGAGACATCGGTATTGGTAGTGGAACAGGAATAAACATTGGAAATACGAGTAATATAGTTTCACAATCAGACTTAGGCTTGATCTCTGAATCTGGTTCGATCACGATAGGATCAGGCGCTACTCCAATATCAGCAGGACATAATATTTATACCTATTCTAATACCCTTTCTTTAGATGGTAGGTATCTAAATGCAACCAATAAAATATATTCTTCTTTTGATGAATTATCACTTTCAAATGATGCTAGGTTGAATACGTCAGCAGGCGTGGGGCACGATATAAGAATTGGATTTCTTCCATCAGATGTCGATTCAATTGCAAATATATTTACAGGAACAACATTTGGTAGCAGATTTAGTGGCCTGACAGCTCGTACAAACGATACAACTATCACATTAGCTTCAACTAACAGTGGAATAACGTCTGGTGGATTCTTAAATATTACTTCTAGCAATAATTTAACACTAACTGGTGCAGTTCTTTCCCCATCTTTTCTTAATGCTACATCATTTAATATTGATGCAGGGGGGCAAACCAATATACAAGATATAAATCTATCTGCAAATACAAGTTCTGGAATTATCGATATTGATTCTACAGGCAGCTTGTATATTAATGGTTTAGATTCAAGATTAACTGCGCATGATATTTACCTTGACTCAGATGCGCTTGTTGAAACCAGCTATACTAACTTTACGGCCAGTGATGGGAATATAGGAATCAGCGGTAATACAGGAGTAACTCTTAACACTGAAACTCTAATTGACACTACAAATTTAGGTTTGGGCTCTACTTCAGGTGATATTACTATTAATCCTGGAGCAGGCACTTATTCTGTTGGCAATAACTTTTATACTTATTCAGACAGACTTACAATATTAGACAGAATTATTGACTCAACTAATAACATGCACCTGTCACTTAATGAACTAAGGTTGCAAGGTGCAAATATATTACAAGCTGATGGAAATATAACCATTGGAGCCTTACCTGATAATGGAGATGCAATATCAACAATATTTAACGGTACTTCATTTGCTTCTAAATTTGATGGGTTTACCTCAAGAGCAGGTAATATAGATATAGATACCGTAGCTGGTACAAGTGGAATTACCTCTACAAATGGTATTTTAAACATATTATCAAGTGGAAATCTATCAATAAACGGTACATCTTTATCTGCCATAGAAATGTACCTCGATTCAGCAGGCCAAACCAGCTTACAAAATTTAGCTCTTACCAGTAACAATGGCCCTAATCCAACAAGTGGCAATATAGGAATAAGTAGTGAGACAGATATAATTCTAGGAGTTAATACCAGTATTAATGCTGATACTAATCTCGGACTAGGCTCTACATCAGGAAATATTACTGTGAATTCAACTTTACCCCTGGTTGTAGGAAATAATTTATACACTTATTCAAACATTTTTGATCTTCACGCTGGTACAACTGTAACCAATAACATATATTCATCTTTTAATACACTAAATATATATGATGGAATTGATTTACAAAGTACAACGGGAAGTATTTATTTTAGAAACTTGCCAACAGATGGAAATTCTATATCAACAAAGTTTGCTGGTACATCATTTGCTGATAACTTTGGAAATCCCACAAATCACACTGGAAATAAAGCAATTACTTTATATTCAGCTAGTGGAGATACAGCAAATATTAGCGCATTAAATAATTTATATATTAACTCATCAACAAATTTAAGTTTAATTTCAGGAAATACAACAACTCCGGATCCGATTTTAACAGCAAATTCCATTTATCTTAATGCAACAGGTACAACTACTTTAAGTGATATTAATTTAGCAGCAGATACAACAACAGGTCTTATAAATATAGATTCTACCGGAAATATTTCTATCAATGGATCAAGTACATCACCATTATTGAGATCTAACAATATTTATCTTGATTCTGATGGCCAAATTACCATAGGAAACTCTTATTTTAATGCTACCAATCATTTAGGCATAGGTAGTATCGGCAATTTAACTGTTGGATCAGGAGTAGGCCTGATTGCAGGAGCAAATCTTGGCTTGGGTTCCACATTAGGTAATATTACTATTAATTCTGGCTCCTCTTTTAGTGCAGGAAATAATCTCTACACTTATTCCAATGTTTTAGATCTTAACACTGCAATAAATACTACAAGTGGCAATATTTATTCTGCATTCAATACATTAAACTTACAAGGTTCAGGTGCTTTGACTGCACCAGCAACAAAAAATATCAAACTTGTAAGCTTTGATAATAGCGGGAATCCTAGTAATTTATTCACCGGTTCATTATTTGCAACTAAATTTGCAGGGTTAACATCTCGTACTGGCAATGTAGCTATCAATTTGTTATCAGGTGGTGAACGTTTAATTGCACCAACTATAAGTATAATTGGTGATAGTAACATAAATATTAATGGCACAGGCACAACTACCATAAAAAATTTAAATGCTAACGCAACTGGAAATCTTGATATATTTTCTACCGGTAGTTTATATCTAAATGGGTCAGCTACATCATCATTAATTGCTAATAACATATTTATAGATTCAGATGCATTAACAAATATAAATAACCTTAACCTAACAACCAACTCATGGAGTACTGGCAACATTGGACTTAGCGGAAATACAGGTTTAATTATTGGAAGTGATATCACATTTACCCAACAAATACCATCTATCGGCAATATAGGTTTATTCTCTCCAAATGGCAATATAACTATAAATCCATCTTTAACAGCATCAAATAACTTATACTTGTATTCTGGAGCTAATACGACTATTGCAAATGGTGTTACTAATTCTAATAATGATGTATATATGACTTTTAGTGATTTGTATCTGTCGGGTGGTAGACTCACAGCTGATCAAGATATTTATTTGGGGTCTAACTTTCCCGCAGGAGAAAATCTTGACTGGACTTCCGGACATAGAATTTATACTAAATTAGGTAGTACACCTACTACAATTGCGGATATAAGCATCAGATCAAATTCTCATGATCCAGATTTTTCAATATTAGCAG